>CAYFLO010000220.1:0-786 GCA_964343995.1 uncultured Bifidobacteriaceae bacterium | reverse complement strand
CCAAAGCCGTACGAACTGCGCGAGAACGTTGGCGATCTCGATGCGCGGGGCCGGTACATCGATGATCTCGAAGAGCGCGGCGTCGAGTTCGTCGGCGATGCCGTTCAGGAGCGCGGCGTCGACACGACCGTCGCGTTCGGCAGCGGCGAGTCGTGCACCGGCCGACACGAGCGTCGCCTGGATCGGACCGTGAACCACGCGCGCCAGCGCCTCGCGCTTGTTGCGGACGCGCGCGCGGACGTGCGCAACCTGCCACTCCAAGTCCTCGACCGTGGCGCGCAGGTCGTGCTCCAACGCCTCGCGTTGGGCGCTCAGGGCCGCCGCGATGGAGCGCAAGCGAGCGGCGGCCGTCGCGACGACAACGAGGAACAGCACGGTGATGCCCTTCCAGGGCGAGAGCGAACCCGTGGCCACCACGTACGTTCCGACGCCGGCCGCGATTGCGACGGCAAGTGCGAAAACCGCGAGCACGACGCACGCGCTGTCGGGCAGCCGCGCGGCCCGATGCCACTGACGATCCAGCAGCGTCGTTATCACGAGGGTGACCGCAAGCGCGGCGGCGACGCCGACCAGCCTGCGGGGCGTGGCGTCGCCGAGCACCATGGAACCGAACCCCCAAAGCCCGATCGCGAGGGCGGGCACGAGCGGCTGAAGCGGACGCGCCCGCGCCGCGAGCACGGATGTATCACGGAACGTCTGCCAGCGCGTCGGGAGCACCGCGTCACCGGCGATCCCCATCGGGTCGAGTAGCGGATCGTCGGGCTGCGATAGGAGCAACGCGGAGAC
>CAYFLO010000219.1:0-3481 GCA_964343995.1 uncultured Bifidobacteriaceae bacterium | reverse complement strand
CCGTCGGCTTGACGGGACGGTTACGGCACCGTAACCTACGGAACCGTAGCCTTGCTGCACTGACCGCACCGCTTGCCCAGGAGGATCCATGACGCTGGCACCCGAGGCCACCCCCACCCGCGTGGAGGAGGAGCCCAACGGCATCGGCATGCGGATCGTCATCGGCATCTTCATCGTGGTCCCGTTCCTGGCCGTGCTCGCCGCTATCCCGATCGCCCTGCTCGGCGGGCTGTCGTGGGTCGACGTCGTGCTCGTCGCGGTGTTCTGGTTCATCACCGGCATGGGCATCACGCTGGGCTACCACCGGCACTTCACCCACCGCTCCTTCAAGGCGCCGCACTGGGTCTCCGTCGTGCTCGCCGTCGCCGGCTCGATGGCCCTCGAGGGCAGCATCGCCCAGTGGGTCGCCGATCACCGCAAGCACCACAAGTTCTCCGATATGCCCGGCGACCCGCACTCCCCGTGGCGCTATGGCACGAGCACGCGCGCCGTGGCCAAGGGTCTGGTGTGGGCGCACATGGGCTGGCTGGTCGAGGAGAACAGCACCTCGATCGCGACCTACGCGCCCGACATCCTGTCCGACCGCGCCTTCCTGTTCGTCTCACGCCGCTTCAAGTACATCGTCGCCGCCTCGCTGCTCCTGCCCGCGATTCTCGGCGGCCTGCTCACCTGGTCGTGGTGGGGCGTGCTCAGCGGCTTCTTCTGGGCCGGCCTCGTGCGCATCGCTCTGGTGCACCACGTCACCTGGTCGATCAACTCCATCTGCCACGTCTTCGGCAAGCGCCCGTTCCGCACGCGCGACCGCTCCACCAACGTGTGGTGGCTGTCGATCGCGTCGTTCGGCGAGTCGTGGCACAACCTCCATCACGCCGACCCCACCGCAGCCCGCCACGGCGTCTTCCGCGGCCAGCTCGACATCAGTGCGCGCACCATTGCGATCATGGAGCGGCTGAACATGGCGTTCGACGTGCGCTGGCCCAAGCCCGACCGCCTGGCCACCCGCCTGGAGGATCCGGCGATGGCCACCCGCCTTCGGGGCTACTCCGCGTGAACGACAGCACCGGCATCGTCGAGCCGGTGACCGTGTCGGGCGCCTCCGATGCGGCGGACGACTCTGACGACACCGCCGACAGCATCGTCACCGACATCGCATCGGCCCGTCGTGACCCGCGGGCCCGCGGACGCGTCCAGGACCGCGACAAGGATCGCGGCAAGGACCGCGGCGACCGCGTGCGCATGAGCGGTCAGGAGCGGCGCGAGCAGCTCCTCGACGTCGGCCGCACGCTGTTCGCCGAGAAGGGCTTCGAGGCCGTCACGGTCGAGGAGATCGCGGCCAAGGCCAAGGTCTCCAAGCCGATCGTCTACGAGCACTTCGGGGGCAAGGAAGGCCTGTACGCCGTCGTCGTCGACCGCGAGCTCGCCTACCTGCTCGGCTCGTTCACCGATGCCCTGGCGATCGAGGACGACGTGCATCCGCGCGTGCTCCTGGAGCGCGCCGGCCTGGCGCTGTTCGACTACATCGACCGCTACCCCGACGGCTTCCGCATCCTCGTGCGCGACACCCCCGCGCACGCCGAGGAGGACGCCAAGGGTCGTAAGGGCGGTGGCGCGGTCACCGGCTCCTTCGGCGGTGTCATCGTCGACGTCGCCGCGCGTGTGGAGTACCTGCTGGCCCGGCAGTTCAAGCAGCACGGCCTGCCGACCAAGTGGGCGCCGATGTACTCCCAGATGCTCGTGGGCATGGTCGCCCAGACCGGCCAGTGGTGGCTCGACGTGCGCAAGCCGCGCAAGGAGGAGCTCGTCGCCCACCTGGTCAACCTCGCCTGGAATGGCCTGCAGCACATGGAGTCCAAGCCGTCCCTCGAGCGTCATTAGCGGCGGTGCGGGCCGGAGGTCACCGGCCGCGGAAGTACTCCTGCAGCCCGGCGAACAGCCACTGCGCCATCTGCTCCTGACCGGCGGGGCTGCTCATCAGCGCCGCATCGCGGGCATTGCGCATATTGCCCATCTCGATCGTCACCGTGGGACGGCTGGACAGGTTCAGTGACGTGGTGTCGCGGGAGTCCATGATCGCATCGCGAAACGCAGTTGAGGGCGTGGCTCCGGCACCTGTCATCCCTTTGACCATGGCGCGTGCGAGCGCGCGGCTGGCCGGCACGTCATTGGCCGTCCATCCCGGTATCCGCACCGGGGCCAGGGCGAAGAAGCCGTGACTGCTCGCCGGAGCACCGTCCCCGTGGATGCTCACCATCGCATCGGCCTTGGCGTCGTTGGCGATCTGCGCGCGGGTCCACACGCACGGCCCCCACGCATCGGCCGCATTGCGCGTGCGGGTCATCACCACCGTGGCCCCGGCCTGCTCGAGCAGTTCGCGCAGGCGCCGTCCCACGTTCCAGGCCATCGTCGCCTCCGGATAGCCGGCGTTGGTGGCCGTACCGGTGGTGTTGCAGCCCTTGACGATGGCGCCGTTGAAGCGCGTCTGCGCCAACTGCGCACGGAAGCGCGGGTTGGCATTGCCCAGGTTGTGGCCCGGGTCGACGACGATGACCTTCCCAGCCAGCGGGGAGGGTTCGGCAGCCTGCACGGGTGCCGCGGCACCGCCAGCGACGAGGGCCAGCCCCGTGCACGCGAGCAGGACGCGCTGGAGCACAGCGCGCGGGGTCACAGCTCGACCAGCATCCGGGTGTTGCCCAGGGTGTTGGGCTTGACCCGCTCCAGGCCCAGGAACTCCGCGACGCCCTCGTCGTAGGACTCCAGCAGCCGCGGGTACACCTCCGGGTCGACCGGCGTGCCCTCGAAGGCGACGAAGCCGTGTCGTCCGAAGAACTCCAGTGCGAAGGTCAGGCAGAACACCCGACGCACACCGAGATCGCGCGCGCGATCGAGCAGGGCGGTGAGGATGGCCGAGCCCACGCCACCACGATGCCGTGCCGGATCGACGGCCAGGGTGCGCACCTCAGCGAGGTCCTCCCACATGACGTGAAGGGCACCGCACCCGACGACGACGCCGTCGTCCTCGGCGACCATGAACTCCTGCACGTCCTCGTAGAGCGTGACGTCGGCCTTGCGCAGCAGCCGCTGGCCGTCACCGGCGAACGCCGACACGAGCGCGGCGATGCGCTTGACGTCGGCGGTGACCGCCGGGCGCACGACGAGGGTCATGAGCGCTCCGGCTTGACCAGCGGGAACAGGATCGTCTCGCGGATGCCCAGACCCGTGAGCGACATGAGCAGGCGATCGATGCCCACGCCGACCCCGCCGCTGGGGGGCATGCCGTGCTCGAGGGCGCGCAGGAAGTCCTCGTCGACGCGCATCGCCTCGTCGTCGCCGCGGTCGGCCAGCGCCGCCTGCTCCATCAGCCGCTCGCGCTGGACGACCGGATCGATGAGCTCCGAATAGCCCGTGGCCTGCTCGGCGCCGTTGACATAGAGGTCCCACTTCTCGACCACACCGGGCTTGGTGCGGTGGGCGCGCACGAGCG
>CAYFLO010000218.1:0-3485 GCA_964343995.1 uncultured Bifidobacteriaceae bacterium | reverse complement strand
AAATGGCTGACTGCTGCGGGTCAGCCGGCGCCCATGCGGTGGTGCAGCAGGATCTCGGCGACCAGCGCGGTCCATCCGGTCTGGTGTCCGGCACCCAGCCCCTTGCCGGTGTCGGCGTGGAAGTACTCGTAGAAGCCGATGTTGTCGCGCCAGCGCGGATCGTCCTGGAAGAGCGCGACGTCGCCGTGCACCGGACGGCGGCCCTCGGCATTTCGCAGGAAGATCCCGGCCAGGCGGTCCTCGAGTTGCCCCGCGGCTTCGTCGAGGGTGATGACGTTGCCCGACCCGGTGGGGAACTCCACGCGGGTGTGGCCGTCGAGGAACTCGTCGAATCGACGCAGCGAGCCGATGAGCAGGAACGTGCTGGGGAACCAGATCGGCCCGCGCCAGTTGGAGTTGCCGCCGAACAGCGCGGTCTGCGACTCCCCCGGTTCGTAGTCGACCCGCGCCGACAGGCCGGGCAGCTCAAGGGTGAACGGTCGCTCGTCGTGCTCGCGTGACAGCGAGCGCAGGCCATATGGCGACAGGAACTCGTCCTCGGCGAGGATCCGCGCGGTGACGCGCAGCAGCTGCTCGGGCGGCAGCACGCTGAGCAGCCGGTGGCCGTCGTCGCCATGCCGGTGCTGCTGCGCCACGGCGGCGGCCAGCCGCGGCTTGAGGCGTTCGAAGTGCTCGATGTCGTTGCGGAACGACGGCAGCGCGCGCAGGCGCTCGGAATCCAGGGACGTGGTAGCGATGAGCGGCAGCAGGCCCACGAGTGAGCGGATGCGCAGGGGGATGCGCTCGCCGCCGGGCATGGTGAGCACGTCGTAGAAGAAGCCGTCCTCGTCATCCCACAGCCCCTGCGTGCGCATGGCGTCGGCGATGGCGGCGAAGTGCTCGTAGAACTTGGTGGCCATCGGCTCGTACGCGCGGTCGTGCTCGGCCAGCAGCAGCGCGATGTCGAGCATCTGCAGGCAGAAGAAGGCCATCCACGCCGTGCCGTCGCTCTGCGCGAGGGTCGCGCCCTCGGGCACACCGCTGGAGCGGTCGAAGGCGCCGATGTTGTCCAGCCCGAGGAAGCCGCCCTCGAACACGTTCATCCCGCGCGCGTCCTTGCGATTGACCCACCACGCGAAGTTCAGCAGCAGCTTGTGGAACGCCTGCGCGAGGAACGTGTAGTCGTGGTCGTGGCTGCCATGGAACACCTGCAGCACCGCCCACGCGTGCACGGGCGGGTTGACGTCGTCGAACGTCCACTCGTACGCCGGCAGCTGACCGTTGGGGTGCATGTACCACTCGCGCAGGAGCAGCAGCAGTTGGAACTTCGCGAAGCCGGGATCGATGTGCGAGAACGGCACGCAGTGGAAGGCGAGGTCCCACGCCGCAAACCACGGGTACTCCCACGGATCGGGCATCGAGATGACATCAGCGGCCGAGAAGTGCCGCCACGCGCTGTTGCGAATCGAACCTCGCCCGGGAGCGGGTGCGGGGAACGCGGGGTCGCCGTCGAGCCACTCCGCGACGTCGAAGTGGAAGAACTGCTTGCCCCACAGCAGTCCGGCGAAGGCCTGACGCATCACCAGGGCCTCGTCGTTAGTGAGGTCGTCGGCCAGCTGCGCGTAGAACTCGTCGGCCTCGCGGCGGCGTTCAGCGATCACAGCGTCAAAGCCCGCACCGAGGTCGGGGGTGCCGCTGCTCGCGGGAGCCAGCCGCACGCGCACCTCGCGCGACTGCCCGGCCGGCACCGTGAGCACGTAGTCGATCGCCGCCTTGGTGCCGGTGTGGGCGGGATTGATGGTGGGCCGTCCGTGCACGACGTGGTCGTCGATGCCGTCCTTGGGGTAGGCCGGCGAGATGTCGGAGCCGAACAGCAGCGCGGCGTTCGTCTCGTTGTCGCAGAACAGCGCGGTGCCGTCGGCCTGGAAGGCCAGCAGTTGCGCGCCCAGGTGTGGGCTCGTCGCACTGATGACGCCGGGTGCGCGCAGAGCGAGTTCAGGGCGCGCGGCGTCGTCGCGCCCCCACGACCAGGTGTTGCGGAACCACGCGGTGGGCAGCACGTGGATCGTCGCGTCGTCGGGCCCGGCGTTTTCCACGGTGATGCGCATGCATAGGTCGTCCGGCGTGGCCTTGGCGTAGTCGACGGTGACGACCCAGTACCGACCGTCGTTGAAGATGCCGGTGTCGACGAGCTCGTACTCGTCGTCGGTGCGGCCGCGGCGGGCGTTCTCCTCCACCAGCTGCGCGTACGGAAACTCAGCCTGCGGGTAGTGGTAGCGCCACGTCATCCACGAGTGCGTGGGCGTGGAGTCCAGGTACCACCAGTAGTCCTTGGCGTCCTCACCGTGGTTGCCCTGCGGACCGGTGAGGCCGAACATGCGGTCCTTCAGGAACGGGTCGACGCCGTTCCACAGCGCCAGGCCCAGGCAGACCTCCTGGGTGAGGTCGCAGATGGCCGCCATGCCGTCCTCGTTCCAGCGGTAGGCGCGCGAACGGGCCTGCTCGAACGGGAAGTAGCGCCACGCGTCGCCGTCGGCGGAGTAGTCCTCGCGCACGGTGCCCCAGGCGCGCTCGCTCACATACGGGCCCCAGCGGCGCCAGGCCGTGTGCCCCTCGTCGGCCTCGTGCAGGCGACGGACCTCGGCGCCGTCATGGTCGTGGCCGCTCACGCTCGCGACTGTACGCGGTTCAAACTGCCCCCATGTCGCGAAGCGGGACGCCGGCCGCACGAGGGCCTGCCTACGGTGACGCCGTGACCTCGACCCTGGCGGCCGACCCCCAGCGCGTGCGCGTGATGCAGGCGTGCGCGCGCATGAACGACGCGGGCGGCCCGCTGCCACTGGACGAGCTCGCAGCCGACGTCAGCGCGCGCCAGCTGCAACGCGACTTCGACGAGGTGCTCGGGGTCTCCCCGCGTGCCTACGGCCAGGCCGTGCGCACGCAGCAAGCACGGCTGGCGCTGCGACGTGAGCCGAGCGTGCTCGAAGCGGTTTTCCAGACCGGCCACGGCTCGGTGCGTGCGTTCTACGACGGCGCGGCGCGGCGCCTGGGCATGAGTCCGGCGCAGTACCGCGCCGGTGCGCCCGGTCAGGTGCTGCTGTGGGCGAGTGCGTCGAGCAGTGTGGGCACGATCGTGGCGGCGGCCACCGAGCGCGGTCTCGCAGCGGCACGCATCGCTGCGCCCGACGACGCCTGCGCCGAGCTTGCGTCGGAGTTCCCGCACGCGCAGCTCGTGCGCGATGACGCCGCGATGGCTGAGGTGATGGGTGCGCTCGTCGCCATCGCTGAGGGGCGTTCGGCCCCGGCGATTCCCGTCGACGTCAAGGGCACCGCCTTCCAGGCGCGGGTGTGGGACGCGCTGCGCGAGATCCCGGCCGGCACGACGCGCACCTACACGCAGGTGGCCGAGGGGCTCGGTGAGCCGTCGGCAGTACGGGCGGTCGCGCGCGCATGCGCGACCAATCCGGTCGCGCTGGCCATCCCATGTCACCGGGTGGTGCGGGCAG
>CAYFLO010000217.1:0-3508 GCA_964343995.1 uncultured Bifidobacteriaceae bacterium | reverse complement strand
CCGCGCCATGGCGCGGAAGCCGTGGGCGGTGACCGCCATGCGACCCAGGGGATCGAAGCAGCTGGCGTCGAAGCCGCTGGGGATGACGATGACGTCGGGGCGGTAGCGCCGGATCGCCGGGACGACCGCCTCGGTGAGCGCGTGCAGGTAGCCGCCGTTACCGGTGCCGGCGGGCAGTGGCACGTTCATCGCATAGCCCTCGCCCGCCCCGGCACCGCGCTCGGTGACGTGCCCGGAGTTCGGCGGGAAGAGCCCGTCCTGGTGCAGCGAGATGGTGAGGACGTTCGGGTCCTCCCAGAAGATCGCCTGCGTGCCGTTGCCGTGGTGGACATCCCAGTCCATCGTCACCACGCGCAGGTCCGGATTCGCCGCGCGCACCCGGGCCACCGCGATCGCCGCGTTGCCCAGCATGCAAAAGCCCATGCCGGTCTCCGGACGCGCGTGGTGGCCGGGTGGGCGCACCAGCGCGTAGGCATTGTCGACGTCGCCGGCGAGCACGGCCTCCAGCGCAGCGATCGCACCGCCAGCCGCGAGCCGAGCGATGTCCAGTCCCTTGTGGCCGAACGGGCTGGTGCCGTCACCGGCGTCGCCACCGCGCGGCTGCTCGCTCTCGGCCTTCAGGCGGGCCAGGTGCTCCGGGGTGTGGCAGCGCAGGATGTCCTCGTCACTCGCGATCACCGGGGTGATCCGGGTGAGGTGCGACGAAAGGCCGCTCACCTCCACCAGGGAGGCGAAGCGCTGCTTGCTCTCGGGGGACTCGAAGTGCAGGTAGGGCTGCTGGTTCGTGCTGTTGCCCGGAAGCAGGCCGGCATTGGTGCCCGTGTCGTGCCAGCCGTACAGCTCGTGCCACACGAATCCGGTCGTCATGATCGGCTCCCTCCCGCGATGTGTCGCGGAGTTGTTCCTGCGTCCCGGACTACGTCCAGGACTTCTCCTCCTGGTCCCAGGACCCACCCGGGAGGCTCCCGGACTTGCTGAACGCGTCGAGCACGTTCTTCATGATCTGCGAGACGTTGTTCTCCCACCCGAACGACGGCAGAGCGCTGATCCACGCGATCGAGCCTGTGGAGAACACCGCCCCGTCGTTCGCCGTCGTGAAGTACGTCATGTCGGCGCGCACCGTGTCGCTCTGGGTGCCCAGGGTGCCGGGGTGGTTGAACAAGATGTCCTCGACCACACCCGCGTAGTTGTCGGAGTACCCGGTCGACGAGGCCAGCAGCCGCGTGTGCGGCGGCGTGCCCAGCTGCAGGTCGTAGCGCTCGGTCTCCAGACCCGCCGCACCGCCCAGGGCCAGGCCGAAGTCGCCGAACACATCTCCTTCGACGCCGTCGAAGATCCACGACACGCTCTTGTGGTAGCTGTCGGGCATGCGGAAGTACGGATGGCACTCGTCGAAGCCCTGAGTGGTGAAGCCCACGCCGGTGAGCTTCTGCGGTGGCCGGGCGCGGTTGCGCCAGATGCCGCCGCGCTCCGCACTCGTCTGGTGGTAGTACTCCCCGGGCTCGGCCTGCCAGGCGCGCATACCGGCCTCGCCCTTGCGCACCTCCATGAGCTCCGGCTCGCCGTCGCGGTAGCTCACCACCCAGTAGAAGCCGTTGCCGCCCAGGTACATGAGACGGCCACCGTGAGCGATGTAGTCCTCCAGGTCGTCCAGCCCCTGCTCGCTCCAGTACTCCGGGTGCGAGCCGGTGAGGACGACCTTGTAGCCCTTGAGCAGGTCGCGGTCGGCGGCCAGGTCGTGGTCGGTGGCCACGTCGTAGGCATAGCCGTGGTGATCCAGCCAGCCGATGAGCGACAGGTCGCGCGGGAACTGCCACGTCGTGCCGATGGCACTGGACCGCCACTTGGGTCGGATGTTGAGGATCGGCCGCTTCCAGCTGGTGTAGCAGACGCCGGCACCGTCGGCCCAGTGGTCGTAGGTCGAGCGACCGTACTTGGGGTCCTGGTAGTAGTCGGCTTCCTTCTCGGTGAGCACGGCGGCGTGCGCGAGGATCGCCTGCCCGACGGGCACGTGGTGGACGATCATCTCGTTGGCGTAGGCCAGGTAGGAGTTCGTCGGCATGAGCACGAGGATCGGTGCAGTCGGCTTGTCCGGTCGGACGAAGAACGGGATGTGATCCTCGGCGTCACCCGCCGTCACCCGCGCCGCGTAGCAGCCCGAGCGCGTGCCCGCGGGCACCTGCCACGACACCGTGGTCTCCCAGCCGCAGTCGGTCACCGCGTCGTCATGGAAGGCGATGCCGCCGTACTCCCCCGGAGCGACCCGCCAGTCATCGTGGCGGCCACTCCAGTTGAAGCCGGTCATCGCGCGCACCGGACGGTGCACGCCGTGGCCGTGCAGGCCGTGGGCACCCAGGTCGCGCACGGTGTCGTCGATGCCGTCGGCGCCATAGCCGGCGGTGGTGTCCCACATGACCATCGGCGACTGCTTCGCCAGATCTCCGTCGGCCAGCGAGGCGAGGTCGGACGCGCTCAGCGCGCGGTCGTACACCGCCGAGCGATCGATCTTGCCGTTGTACAGGAAGTCCTTGAAGCGTCCGCGAACCGGAGCGCTGTTGGATGCGGCGGCCCACATGAATGGCGACGACGCCACCGCGGGCTTCACTCGCAGCGACTGCTCGACTGTGCTGCGGTGGTCGAACGGGGCCACCCGGCCCAGTCGCCCGTTGTAGGGATTGACGATCGCCTCCTGATGCAGGATCGCCCTACCCGACTTCGGGTCGTAGCTCACCGCCACGAGGTACCAGGTGTGGTGGATGAGCGGCACCGTGCCGAGGATCTCGTCGGTGTCCTTGCCGTCGCCCACCCAGAACGCCAGTCGGCCCTCGCGGTCGATGCCCAGGGCGTAGCCCGCGGTCTCGTCCAACGCGAAGCGCCCCAGGATCACCTGGCGGCCCTTCTGCGGCGTGGTGGGGAAGATCAGGCTGGCCAGGGTGAAGGCACCCGTGCCGGCGAGGCGTCCGTCCGCATCGTCGACGACGACGGCATTGCCGATGTCGACGAACTGCTTCTTCACCGCGTGCGATCCACCGATCGGGGTCGCGATGACCTCCTCGATGAAGCCCGGGCCGTCGGGGTGCTCGTCGCCGTGGAGGAGGCGAACGATCTGGATCTCGGCGGTGTCGACGTTCTCCGCGCTGATCTTGATGTCCACGGTCTCGCCCGGACGCACGCTCACCTGATCGGTGTAGCCGGTGAGGGAGATGGTCGCCATGTCAGCTCGCTCTCAAATCGTTCACTCGTCGCAGGAAGACCGCGTGGTAGGCCGCGTCCAGGGATTCGTAGGTCTTGTCGTCGACGATGCGCGGCGGGACGCCGGGCAGGCCGCTGAGCGCCACGACGCGATACCGCGCGAAGGGCTCCTCGCAGTACACGGCGTACTTGTCGGGGATCGGTGCCTTGCGGAAGTAGTTGAGCATCCGCTCCAGGTGGTCGGTGTGCTGACCCAGGGGTTTGCGCTCGTGCTCGGCGATGATCTCCGGGGAGATCCAGCCGCGCAGGATGTCGC
>CAYFLO010000216.1:1006-3510 GCA_964343995.1 uncultured Bifidobacteriaceae bacterium | reverse complement strand
GGGTGGCCGCCAGGTGCATGCCGCTGAGGAAGCCCAGGCAGGCGTTGGCGACGTCAAAGTTGATGCAGTGGGTGCCCAGTCCGAGCTGCTGGTGCACGTCGACTGCGGCCGAGGGCTCCAGGTGGTCGCGGCTGACGGACGAGTCGATGATGAGGCCGAACTGGCCCGGGTCGATTCCGGACTCCGCGATCGCCTTCGCTCCGGCCATGGCGGCCGCGTCGGCGAACGAGACGTCGGTGGGCCACCAGCGCCGCTCAGTGATGCCGGCCAGGGACTCCAGGAGCCCGGGCCGCAGGCCGACCCGGGTGAGGGTGTCGGTGATCTCGCTTTCCATCTGCTGGGAGGTCACGACGATCGGGGCGTCGGCGATGGCGACGGACAGCACCGCGGTGTCGCGGTACCGGTGCGTCGCGTTGCCGGTCATCTGCTCCCTCTCCACGGGGGTCACGGCCCCGGCCGGCCCCGGGCCGGCCCCCCAGCCTCCCATGGGGGGCCGGGGGCCTGCATGCGGAAAGTGGGGCGACGGTCAGGCGGTGGCCGCGGGTGCCGGTCCGGGCGGTCCGGGCGGCCGTGGCGGCCACGTGAGCGACGCCAGGAGCGCAATCGCGCAGGCGATGAGCGTGGCGAGGATGCGGATGCCCGCCGTGGCCCCGACGGGATCGCCCATCATCCCCAGCAGGCTGATGACCAGGACCGTGATGCCGACGACCGCGATCGGGTAGTTGGCCCAGATGAACACCAGCGCCAGGAGCGTCGAGGCTCCCACGAGCGGCACGAGCCCCCAGGGGCCCAGGTGCAGTCCCTCGATGATGACGACGCTCACCGCGATGCCCAGGATCGTGCCGATGATGCGCTGGATGACCCGGCTCACCGTGCCGTCGAACGCCGGGCGCGTGGTCCACGCCACCGTCATCGGGATCCAGAACTCGTGCGGCCACCCGCTGATCCGTCCGATGAGGGTGCCGATGGTGAGGGCCAGGGCGAGGCGCAGTCCGTGGCGCACGAAGTCGTCGTCGTAGTGCAGGTGAGGCCGCATGCGCCGCAGCACGGAGGGCCCGGGCTCGAAGGCCGTCGCGAGCAGCGACGGACGCCGGATCACCGCCGGCACGACGGCCACCAGGGTCATGATCAGCCCGCCCAGGCCGATGAGGGCGACGTTTCGCTCGGCGACGTGCATGGTCATCGGTGCCGAGTCGCTGACGGTGAAGACGACGAGGGCGAGCACGCCGGTGATGGCGGCACGCGGACCGGCGGCACCCGCGAATCCGGCCGCCCAGGCGATGAGCGGCAGATACAGGAACTGCCACCAGCCGATGTCGGCGCTCACCCCGCCCAGGGCCGCACCCACGCAGATCCACGCGGTCGTGCTGAGCATCGTGCGCCACCGCCGGCCGGGTACCTCACCGGCGTCGGCGAGCGCCGCGAAGACCGCGCCGACCACCAGGGGTGTGGCGTCGTCGGGCCGTCCGATGCCCACGACGAAGGCGGCGAGCACCAGGGCGACCACGGCGCCGCGCAGCGGGGCGATCCAGGTAATGCGGTGCCGATCGATGTCCCAGGCGCGATGCCACTCGGAGTGCTCGAACGTGCGGATCCCGACCACAAGCCGTCGCAGGTCCGTCACGTGCCCATCCTGCCCGCAGGCGTGCCCGGCTCAGGTCGATTCGGCGGGTGGCCGCGAGGCCAGCCAGGCCTGGAAGGACGCCTCCTGCTCGGCCCGCCAGACCGGGACCGCTGCGGCAAGGTCGGCCAGCGCCATGGCCGCCAGGGCGTCGTAGGCGGCGAGTTCCGCCAGAAGGATGCGCCCCGTCACCGTCGCGTCGGCCGCAGCGCCGTGCCAATCGTCGTCGCTGATCGTCAGCCCGTAGCGCTCGGCCGTGGGCTTCAAGCGCCGCTGGTTGCGCCCGCGCACATAGCGGTTGAACTGCTTGTCGATCACAAGTGGGCACAGCACGGCATCGAACGATGCATCCGGCAGACCCACGCGGCGCAGATTTGCCTCAAGCATCGCCAGGTCGAAGGTGGCGTTGAAGGCGACGATCGGCAGCTGGCCGTCGAGCAGGCAGTCGCGCATCGCGCGCAGCCCGTCGACCTGATTGATGCCCTGATGCTGGCTCATCTCGTCGGTGATGCCGTGCACCGCCGTGCTCGCCTCGGGGATGGGGATGTCGCAGCGCAGCAGCCACGACCACTCCTGCACGGGTTCACCGTTCTCGAAGCGCACGGCCGCAGCCGTGACGATTCGGTCCTGGGCCGGGTCGACGCCCGTCGTCTCGGTGTCGAAGGCGATGAAGCCGGGGGATGTCCACCACGGTGCCGCTGGACGCCCATGGGTCTGCGAGCCCTCCATGGACCCTCCTGTCCCCGTCGACGTCAGTGTGAGCAGTCCGCCCTCACGCGGTGAATCGCTGCCGACCCCATCCTGCCGGGCTCGACCCTCAGGTGCGGCGACGGCGGCGCACGATGACCAGCGCCCCGCCGACGGCGACCCCGGCGAGCACGAC
>CAYFLO010000216.1:0-996 GCA_964343995.1 uncultured Bifidobacteriaceae bacterium | reverse complement strand
CGACCCCCAGCGCGGTGGCTCCTGAGGACGCCGTCGCCGACGATGCGGCCGGAGCCAGCGGAGAAGCGCTGGCCGAGCCCGCGGACGCCGATGGGTCGTAGAGCTCGTGCATGCGCTCCAGCGGCAGGACGAGCACGCCGATAGACACCGTCGACAACGCTCCCGTCGCGGTGAGCCCGTCGAGTTTCACCGTGTGATCACCCTCCGGCACCGTGGCCGGCACCGGGAAGATCGCGTGGATCGAACCCGTCGCATCCGTCGTGACCGTGCCGAGTCGCGTCGGCACCGAGTAGATCCAGACGTCGACCAGACTGTTGGGGCGGTAGCCGCTGGCCGTGATCTCCACCGACCCCGTCGAGATCACTCGGACGCGCTGCTGCGTGTCGAGCGTGGCCGGTCGACCGTTGACGAGGATCGACGACAGGTTGATGACGATGTTGTCCGACGGCACCGTGACCTGCACGGTCGTGTCGCTGATCGCCTCGTACGTCGTCGGCTTGTACTGGCGGTCGACGACGGCCGCGGACTGCCCAGGTGCCACCTCGGTGATGCCCTGGCCGGGAGTCGGCGCATTGGTGAAGACCGGAGTCGGGCGATTAATCGGCGCGGGCACCGGCCGCACGGGAGTCACGACCGGCGCGGGGGCGCCAGGCGTGCTCGGGCTGGCACTCGCGGTCGGCGACGGGATGACATCGACACCCGGAGCGATGGCGCGACCGTTCGGCACGGGCTGACGCGCCTGGCGCAGGGCGTCCAGGATCGCGTTCGCCGCGCCGATCGGCGTCTGGGAGTCCAGGGTGACGGTCCAGTCCACCGTGTCGTAGTAGTCGTCGAGGGCCTGAACGTCCTCCGGGAGCAGGTCCGGACCGAAGCCCAGGGCCACCCATTGGGCTGCCGTGAGGTCGACGTTGTCGTTGTCGATGCCGTCGCATCCCGGCTCCAGCACGAGGTAGGCGTCGATGAGCGCCTGGATCTCGGCGAAGGAGTCGGTGATCG
>CAYFLO010000215.1:0-3515 GCA_964343995.1 uncultured Bifidobacteriaceae bacterium | reverse complement strand
GTGCTGCGCTCCGGCGACGAGGGCCGCCTGTGGATGCACGTGCCCGACGGTGATCCCGCCCAGGTGGAGGTCGAGCTCGAGGACGGCACGCGGCACGCGCTGGAGCAGCTGGACCACTGGGTCGCTCCGCGCGACGTCGACGGCGTGCTCGTGGGCGAGGCGTCGTTCCGGCTTGCGGCCGACCTGCCGCTGGGGTGGCACCGGCTGCACGCTCGCTCCGGTACACGCACCGCCGACAGCTGGCTCGTCGTCACGCCGCGGCGCCTCGACCCGAACGCCATCATCGGTGCGCGCCAGTGGGGCTTCATGATGCAGCTGTATGCCACGCGCTCGACGGCGTCGTGGGGCCTGGGCGACGCGCACGACCTCGCCGAGGTCGCGCGCTGGAGTGCCCGCGACCTCGGGGCCGGCTTCACCCTGGTCAACCCGCTGCACGCGGCCTCGCCGCTGCCGCCCATGGCCGCATCGCCCTACCTGCCCGTGACCCGGCGATTCGCCAATCCGATCTACATCCACATCGAGGACCTACCGGAGTACGCCGCGCTGCCCGACGTCGTGCGTCGTCGCGTCGATGAGCTCGGTGGCGTCATGGCCGAGCGCAACGAGACGGCCGACCTGCTCGACCGCGACGCGGTGTGGGCGGCCAAGCGCACGGCGCTGGAGGTGATCGCGTCGTTCGGCATGAGCCAGAAGCGTCGCGACGCCTTCGACGCCTACTGCCGGCGCGAGGGCCAGGGCCTGGATGACTTCGCCACCTGGTGCGCGCTCGTCGAGGTGCACGGCGCGCAGGGGGGCGACTGGCCGGCCGGGCTCGGCGACCCGCGCAGCGCGCAGACCGCGCAGTTCCGGCGCACCCACGCCGCCCAGGTGGACTTCCACCAGTGGCTGCAATTCGTCATCACTGAGCAACTCGTGGCAGCGCAGCGTGCCGCGCGTGACGCAGGCATGCCGGTGGGTGTCATCCACGACCTCGCCGTCGGCGTGCACCCGGAGGGTGCGGATGCGTGGTCGCTGCAGCACGTGCTCGCGCGCAATGTGGGCGTCGGCGCCCCGCCGGACATGTACAACCAGCTCGGCCAGAACTGGCACCAGCCGCCGTGGCGTCCGGAGGCACTTGCCGAGGCCGCGTTCATGCCGTACCGCGACCTGCTGCGCAGTGTGCTGGCCTACGCCGGCGGCCTGCGCATCGACCACGTGCTCGGGCTGTTCCGGATGTGGTGGATCCCCGCGGGTATGCCGGCCACGAGCGGCACCTACGTGCGCTTCGACCACGACGCGATGCTGGGCATCCTCATGCTCGAGGCGCAGCGCGCGGGCGCGGTCATCATCGGCGAGGACCTCGGAACCGTGGAGCCGTGGGTGCGCGATGTACTCGTCGACCGCGGGCTCCTGGGCACCACCGTGCTGTGGTTCGAGTGCGACGACGACGGTGCAATCCGACCGCCCGAGCGCTGGCGCCGCGAGGTGCTGGCGAGCGTCACGGTGCACGACCTGCCGCCCACGGCCGGCTACCTCGCCGACGAGCACGTGCGCATCCGCCACGAGCTCGGCCTGCTCGACCAGCACGTCGACGAGGTGCGCGCGGCCGCGCTGCGCGAGCGACAGGAGTGGGTGGCGATCCTCACCGACCGCGGCTGGCTGGCACCGGGCACCGACCTGGCCACGCCGCAGGGACGCGAGGCGATGGCGGTCGCGCTGCACCGGGCCGCGGCCGTGTCGCCGGCACGCCTGCTCGGCGTGGGGCTGCCCGACGTCGTCGGCGACCGGCGGGCCCAGAACCAGCCGGGCACCGACCAGGAGTACCCCAACTGGCGGGTGCCGATGACCGATGGCGACGGGCGGCCGGTGCTGCTGGACGACCTCGTGCGACGTCCGGCGACGATGGAGCGGATCCTCGCGGCGGTGGGCGCGCGCACCCCCGGTAGGTTGGCCCCATGACCGCACTGCAGGCCGTCGGATTCTTCGTCGGAATCCCGCTCGCCCTCGCGGCCGTCATCGCGATCTTCGTCTACGCCGGATCGTGGATGCGCCGCCCCGACGACGAGGCCGAGGGAGGCCCGATGCTCGTCGTGAGCGCGTCGGCCGTTCCCGACCCCGCCGCTGTTCCGCGCGAGCTCGCGTCCGGCATCACTACGGCGTATGCGGGAGGTGGCTGCAGTGGCCGCTGGTGACGACACCACGATGACGTTCGACGCGATCGAGCCGATCACCGCGCGCCAGCGCGAGGGCATCCAGCGCGCTGTCGACCTCGCCCGCTCCATCTGCGGGTTCGCGTTCGCCGTGCATGTAGGCCCTGTACCCAGTCGCGACGCTGCCGTCGCCATCCACGCCGGTCTGGCCGACCCGGCCGGTGCCGTGCTCGTGGCCGTCGATCCCGACCGCCGCGTCATCGAGGTGGTCACCGGCACCCGCGTGGCCGTGCCCCTCGACGACCGCGCGTGCGAGTTCGCGGTCCTGTCGATGACCTCCAGCTTTGCCACCGGCGACCTCGTGGGCGGCATTCGCGAGGGCGTCGTCCAGCTGGCCGAGCATGCTCGCGCCCCCAAGGTCTGGCACCTCGACCAGCCCGAGTAGCCCGCAGGTTTCCCCGCCCCCCTAGCCGGGCACACCCCGTACGATGAACTGAGTTCAGTTCTCGCGGGGTGGGGAGGTGAGTCGGTGCCGGAGATCTCCGCCCGCGAGGCCGAGCAGACCGTTGCCAAGGCCGACGAGCACCGCTACGCACTCCTGGAGGCACGCGGAGCACTGGCCAAGCGCCCGTCCATCGTGCTGTCCGCGCGAGCGAGTAACGCCACTCTCGGCAAGGCCGCCCGCCAGCAGGAGGTGGAGGCGGCCACGCGATTCGTCCAGGCGCGCACGACGGCCGTGTCCGCGTTGGCGGAGGTCGGCCCGATCAAGGGCGCGATGGACGACGAGCGCGACGAGGTCGACAGTGAGATGGCGGAGCTCAACGACTCCCCGGAACAGCATGCGTATGAAAGTCTGATCGAGGAGCGCCATGAGGCCTTCAACCGCATGCACCAGCATCCGGTGGGCTCGCCGGAGTACCAGCAGGCGGTTGCGGAGAAGGACGCGATCGATGCTCACGTCCAGGAGATGCAGGCGGGTCGCGGAGCCATAAATCGACGATTCAACTATCTTGCCGCCCGTCGTCGTGTGCACAAGGACTGGCTCGCCAAGGTGACTCGTGCGGTCGTCAACCTCGACAACGAGGTGGAGGTGTCGTCGAGTCCCACATTCGAAGGCTGGACACTGCCACAGGACACTCCCGACGTGCGCGACGAACTCACGTCCGCAATCGCCGAGGGAGAGAAGGCGGCTCGGGCCGACGCGGCCGCAGAGCGTCTGGCTGCTGAATCCGCACGCCGCCAGGCTGCGGGCGGTGAGGGTTCTGGTCGGCGCAGCGGCACGGCGATTGCCGGTCTGGGGCTGGCGGGGGCAGCTGTGGGCGCGCTTGGAGTCGGAGCACTTGGGGCCGGAGTGGGATTCATCGCTGGGACGTTTCTGGGTAGTTC
>CAYFLO010000214.1:0-3522 GCA_964343995.1 uncultured Bifidobacteriaceae bacterium | reverse complement strand
ACGATGCCTGGATATCCGCTTGTCCTGGAGGCCGTGGGCTACCCGGACGACGCCGACTTGCTCGCGCGACAGCAGCAGACGCGCAGCGTGCGCTCGCTGTGAGTCACAGGACCATGTGATGGGCCACCTCGACGTCGCCCATGTCACCTACTCCCTGCCCGATGGGCGCGTGCTGCTGTCGGACGTGTCGTTCCGTGTGGGCGAGGGGCAGGTGGCGGCGCTGGTGGGACCCAACGGCGCCGGCAAGACCACTCTGCTGCGCATGATCGCCGGCGACCTCGAGCCCGATGAGGGGACGATCACCTCCAGCGGCACGCTGGCGGTGATGCGCCAGTTCATCGGCCAGGTGGCCGACGGCAGTCTGCGCGATCTCCTGCTCGCGGTCAGCCCCGCACCCCTGCGGGAGGCGGCGGCGCGCGTCGACGAGCTCGAGCTCGCGCTCATGGATTCCGACGACGAGAAACTGCAGATGGCCTACGCGCAGGCGCTGTCGGACTTCGCCGATGTCGGCGGCTACGACGCGGAGGTCATGTGGGACGTTGTCACGACGGCCGCACTCGGCGAGCCCTACGAGTCGGTGCGCTGGCGCCCGGTGGGCACGTTCTCCGGCGGTGAGCAGAAGCGCCTCGTCCTCGAACTGCTCCTGCGCGGCACCAGTGACGTCCTCATCCTGGACGAGCCGGACAACTACCTCGACGTTCCGGGCAAGGAGTGGCTGGAGGACCAGCTGCGGCAGACCCGCAAGACCGTCCTGCTCATCTCCCACGATCGCGAGCTGCTCGACCGGGTGGTCACCAGTGTCGTCGCCCTGGAACTCGGCGCGGCCGGCAATACCGCGTGGGTCCACGGAGAGCGGTTCGCCACCTTCGCCCAGGCGCGCATCGACCGGTTCTCGCGGCTGGAGGAACTGCGCCGGCGCTGGGACGAGGAGCACGTGAAGCTCCGCGAGAACATGGTGCGCCTGCGCGAGAAGGCGAAGTTCAACGACGGCATCGCCTCGCGCTACCAGGCGGCCGTCACCCGGCTGGCGAAGTTCGAGGAGGCCGGCCCGCCCACGGCCATCCCGCGCGAGCAGAAGGTCTCCATGCGCCTGAAGGGCGGGCGCACCGCCAAGCGCGCGATCGTGGCGGAGCAGCTCACGCTGACCGGGCTCACCGAGGCGTTCGACGCCGAGGTGTGGTTCGGCGAGCGCGTCGCCGTGCTCGGCGCGAACGGATCAGGCAAGTCGCACCTGCTGCGGCTGCTCGCTCTGGGCGGATCCGATCCCGATGTCGAGCATCAGCCGGTTGGCTCGGTACCCATCCCGCCGGTGCGGCACACCGGGGCGGTGCGGCTGGGCTCGCGCGTGCGTCCGGGCTGGTTCGCGCAGACCCACCTGCGCCCCGACCTGGAGGGCCAGACCCTGCTGGAGATCCTCCATCGCGGTGACGGCCATCGCGACGGACTGCCGCGCGAACCGGCCGCGCGGGCGCTGGACCGCTACGAGCTGTCGGCGGCGGCCGAGCAGCGCTTCGAGTCACTCTCGGGTGGCCAGCAGGCCCGGTTCCAGATTCTGCTGCTCGAACTGTCCGGTGCCACGCTGCTGCTCCTGGACGAGCCCACCGACAACCTTGACCTGGAGAGCGCCGACGCCCTCCAGGTGGGGCTGGATGCATTCGAGGGCACGGTCGTGGCCGTCACTCACGACCGCTGGTTCGCCCGCGGCTTCGATCGGTTCGTGATCTTCCGCGCCGACGGTCGCGTCGAGGCATCCGTCGAGCCACGCTGGGACAACGGCTAGGACGCTACGGCGCTGTGGCGTCGCCCACCTCAACGCCGAATATCTCTGCAATCACAGCCTGCTGGCGATCGAGGGTGACGAGGGTCGCATCGGTGCGCAGTGCGACGGCGATGATCATGCAGTCGACGTGGCTGCTTGACGTCAGGCCGCGGCTCCGGGCAACGCGGTAGACCTCGGCGGCCCCCTCGAAGTCCGTCACAGTGCTGAAGGGGAGCAGGGGGCCCCGTGCGAGGAATTGGCGGGTTGCCTCGCGCTCGCGATCCGACCTCGTGCCCGAGAGGACCTCCATCAGGACAGGCTCGGTCCACGCGATCGGCGCATCCGCCGTGATGCGGTCGCGGACCCACGACTCCCGATCCCGCAGACCCGCCACCCAGACAGAGGTGTCAGCGAGGACGGTCGTCATGCCAGTCGTGGGCGAAGGGCTTGTCCTGGGGAACCTCGAAGTCGGGCATCGACCCACACATGGAGAGGGCTTCCTCCTTGGTCATGGGCTGCCCGACGATGTAGCGCAGGGCGTAGTCGACGGCCTCGCGCTTGGTCTTCAGCTGGTACCGCACCATGACAATCTCGACGAGCCGGTCGTCGATGTCGATGTTCGTCCGGGCCATGTGGACGACGATACACCAGGGTGGTGTATGGAGGCGGGGGGCGATTTGGCCGCCCCCGGGGCCCGTGGCTACCCTTGGGGGCCGCCGCAACGCGGCCAGGTGGTCCGGAAGGCCACTTGTACGGCTTCCCCGCCCCGCGCGAGGGAGCGCAGAATCCGGTCCCTGCGAGCGAAGGTGCACTCACATGCGCACGTACAGCCCCAAGCCGGGCGATAACACGCCCGTCTGGCACGTCATCGATGCCACCGATGTGGTCCTCGGCCGTCTGGCCACCCACGCTGCCACGCTGCTGCGCGGCAAGCACAAGCCGTCCTTCGCTCCGCACATGGACATGGGCGACTTCGTCATCATCATCAACGCTGAGAAGGTCGCCCTCACCGGCGCCAAGAAGCAGCAGAAGATGGACTACCGCCACTCCGGCCAGCCGGGCGGTCTCACGGCCACGTCGTACGCCGAGCTGCTGGAGTCCAACCCGCGTCGTGCGGTGGAGAAGGCCGTCAAGGGCATGCTCCCGCACAACAAGCTGGGCCGGCAGCAGCTGAAGAAGCTCAAGATCTACTCGGGTGGCAATCACCCGCACGCTGCGCAGCAGCCCCAGCCCTTCACCATTTCCCAGGTCGCGCAGTAGCACTGCGAACCACACGAGAGGATTCAGCAGTGTCTGACGTCACCAACGAGATCGAGCTCGACGAGGAGCTCACCGAGTACACCTCGGAGTCCGCGCCGGTGCGCGTGGCTCGCGAGATCGTCACCCGCCCGGGTGGTGCCACCGGTCGCCGCAAGGAGGCCATCGCTCGCGTGCGCCTGGTCCCCGGCACCGGCCAGTGGACCATCAACGGCCGCACCCTGGGCGACTACTTCCCCAACCGCGTCCACCAGCAGATGGTCAACGAGCCGTTCGTCACCCTGGGTGCCGAGGGTCGCTTCGACGTCATCGTGCGCATCCACGGCGGCGGTGTCTCCGGCCAGGCCGGTGCACTGCGCCTGGGCGTGGCTCGTGCGCTGAACGAGATCGACGAGGAGGGCAACCGCCCCGGCCTGAAGAAGGCCGGCTTCCTCACGCGCGATCCGCGGGCCAAGGAGCGCAAGAAGTACGGCCTGAAGAAGGCCCGCAAGGCGCCGCAGTACAGC
>CAYFLO010000213.1:0-3524 GCA_964343995.1 uncultured Bifidobacteriaceae bacterium | reverse complement strand
GTCGATCGGTCGCACGGATCTCCCCGGCGGTGATCACGAGGCGATGCTGGCGTCGCTGCGCCGCGTCATCCTTCCTGCTTCCGATGATGTGCGGGTGCTTCCGGGGCACGGCCCGGAGACCACCATTGGGGTCGAACGGGCCACCAACCCATTCCTCCGCGCGCTTGTCGACGAAAGCCAGGTTCCGGCCCAGCGGACGGGGCTGTAGCCATGGCGCGTTCGGGACTGTCGGGCTACCCCGAGTGGCTGCCTGCCGATCGCATCGTCGAGCAGTCGATCCTCGACACCGCCCGCGAGGTTTTCGAGCAGCACGGATTCGGATCCATCGAGACGCGTGCGGTCGAGCCGCTCGATGAGCTCACTCGCAAGGGCGAGATCGACAAGGAGGTCTACGTTGTTCGGCGCCTTCACGCCGACGACGGCGCGGATTCCGGCCTTGGTCTGCACTTCGACCTCACCGTGCCGTTCGCGCGTTACGTGGTGGAGAACGCCGGAAAGCTGGAGTTCCCGTTCCGTCGCTACCAGATCCAGAAGGCTTGGCGTGGCGAGCGGCCCCAGGAGGGGCGCTTCCGCGAATTCACTCAGGCCGATATCGACGTCGTCGATCGCGACACTCTCGCTTTCCACCACGAGGTTGAGATGGCCGTGGTGATGGCTGCGTTGCTCGCGCGCCTGCCGATCCCCAAGGCCACCATCCACGTGAGCAACCGCAAGCTCGCTGAGGGTTTCTTCCGAGCCGTGGGTGCCTCCGATCCCGCCGACGTCCTTCGCGCGGTGGACAAGCTCGACAAGGTGGGCCCGACCGTCGTGCGCGATCTGCTCCAGCAGCAGGCGGGGCTTGACGAGCGAGCCGCTGACCTGTGCCTGCGCCTTGCCGAGATCAGCAGCGCCGGCACCGGTTTCGTCGCACAGGTGCGCGCTCTGGGTGTCAGTGATCCACTGCTGGAGGAGGGCCTGGATGAGCTCGCCCGCGTGGTGTCAGGTGCTGCGGCACTGCATCCCGGGGCGGTGGTGGCCGACCTGCGCATCGCCCGGGGGCTGGACTACTACACGGGCACGGTCTACGAGACCACGCTCGACGGTTTCGCTTCGGTCGGCTCGATCGCCTCGGGTGGCCGCTACGACTCCCTGGCCACCGATGGACGAACGACCTATCCCGGGGTTGGAATCTCCCTGGGGGTCACCCGGCTTATGTCGGTCATCGTCGGACGGGATCTGGCGCACGCCAGCCGGTCGGTCCCGTCGGCCGTGCTCGTAGCGGTCCTCGACGACGACAGCCGCGCCGCCAGTGAGGGTGTGGCCGCGGCCCTGCGCCAGCGGGGGATCCCCTGCGAGGTCGCCCCGAGGCCGGACAAGCTGGGCAAGCAGATTCGCTTCGCCGAACGCCGGGGGATTCCGTTCGTGTGGTTCCCGGACACCGGCAGCGTCAAGGACATCCGCAGTGGCGAGCAGGCCCCGGCCGATGCGTCACACTGGCGGCCGCCGGATGATGACCTGCGCCCCCGTATCGAGCGGGGCGCACAGGGCTCGGACACCGCACAGGCCACCAAGGAGGACCGTTGATCCGCACGCACCGCGCCGGCACCCTGACCGCGGCCGACGCCGGCAGCACGGTCACCCTGGCCGGCTGGGTCGCCAGCCGTCGCGACCACGGCGGAGTGGCCTTCCTCGACCTGCGCGATGCGAGCGGTGTCGTGCAGGTGGTCGTCCACGACGCCGCTGTCGCCCACCCGCTGCGCGACGAGTTTTGCCTGCGGGTGGTCGGCGAGGTGTCCATCCGCCCGGAGGGCAACGCCAACCCCGAGCTGCCCACGGGGGCCATCGAGGTCATGGCCTCCGAGGTCGAGGTGCTGTCGACCGCAGCGCCGCTGCCGTTCCCGATCGATGCTCGCTCGACCGTGGGCGAGGAGGTGCGGCTGCGGCACCGCTACCTCGACCTGCGCCGTCGTTCCGCGGGCGATGCGCTGCGCATGCGTTCACAGGTCAATCGGATCTGCCGTGACACGCTGCTGGAACGTGATTTCATCGAGGTGGAGACCCCGACGCTCACCGCATCGACGCCCGAGGGTGCCCGCGATTTCCTGGTGCCCGCGCGCCTGTCTCCGGGCAAGTGGTACGCGTTGCCGCAGTCACCGCAGTTGTTCAAGCAGTTGCTCATGGTGGCGGGAATGGAGCGGTACTTCCAGATCGCGCGCTGCTACCGCGACGAGGATTTCCGAGGTGATCGTCAGCCGGAGTTCACCCAGCTCGATATTGAAATGTCTTTCGTTGAGCAGGACGACGTGCTGGAGATCGGCGAGGAGCTCGTGCGGCGCATCTGGAAGCAGGTGCTCGATGTCGAGCTCGGGGCCTTGCCGCGTATGACCTACGCCGAGGCGATGACCCGTTTCGGCTCCGACAAGCCCGACCTTCGCTTCGGTGTGGAGCTCATCGACCTCACCTCGTTCTTCCGCGACACCCCGTTCCGGGTCTTCCAGGCTCCCTATGTCGGAGCCGTGGTGATGCCCGGTGGGGCCTCGCAGCCACGCCGACAGTTCGACGCCTGGCAGGAGTGGGCCAAGCAGCGCGGCGCCAAGGGCCTTGCCTACGTCACGCTGGAGGCGGACGGCACCCTGGGGGGTCCCGTGGCCAAGAACATCTCCGATGCCGAGCGCGACGGCCTGGCCGCCGCCACCGGGGCTGCTCCCGGAGACTGCGTGTTCTTCGCCGCGGGCAGCGCCGCGGAGGCGCGGGCGCTATTGGGAGCGGCCCGCCTGGAGATCGGCGACCGCTGCGATCTCATCGACCGGAGCCAGTGGTCGTTCCTGTGGGTCATCGACGCTCCGATGTTCGAGCGGGTTGTGGAGGACGACGGAACCGAGGGCTGGACCGCCGTGCACCACCCGTTCACCTCGCCCAACCGCGAGTGGCGTGACCGGTTCGAGGAGGCGCCGGACCAGGCGCTGGCCTGGGCCTACGACATGGTGTGCAATGGCAATGAGATCGGCGGCGGATCGATCCGTATCCATCAGCGCGACATCCAGGAGCGGGTCTTCGCCCTGCTGGGGATGTCGCAGGAGGAAGCGCGCAGCAAGTTCGGTTTCCTTCTGGACGCCTTCGCCTACGGTCCTCCGCCGCACGGGGGGATCGCCTTCGGCATGGACCGGCTGTGCATGCTGCTCGCTGGTGCGTCGAGCATTCGCGACGTCATCGCCTTTCCCAAGACCGGCGGCGGCCAGGATCCGCTCACCGGAGCGCCTACGGCCATCACCGTGCAGCAGCGGCGCGAAGCGGGCATCGATGCCAAGCCGGACGCCCCGAAGTCGGAGGCATCGGGCTCGTCGTCCTGATGTCCGACCATGGCGGACGTTCGCTCACCGATGACGATGTCCTGGCGGTTCGGCCGGATGATCCCTATCTGCGCTGGCGTCTGGAGCGGCACCCGCTGCTGGCGCTGGCTGTCGATGGCGACCACCTGGGATATGTGCGCCGAACGCCCAAGGGGGAGAACTGGGCGACGTTGGTGGGTGAGGACCCTTCGTGCC
>CAYFLO010000212.1:0-3591 GCA_964343995.1 uncultured Bifidobacteriaceae bacterium | reverse complement strand
ACATCGGCCAGGCCGCGAGCGGTGAGGAGTGCGCGGGCGACGTCGGCTGGGCCCACGACAACCAGATCGACGGACCCGGCCACGAGCGCAGCGGCGTCGGCGACGACGTCGGGCGCTCCGTCGCCGCCCAGGAGGTCCAGGGCGACGGTGCTCAAAGGACTAGACGTCCAGAACGCGGCGCTTGGCGTAGGTGCCGCAGGTCGGGCACGCCACGTGAGCGATGTGCTTCTCCTTGCAGCGCGCGCACACGACGAGCGTCGGGACGGCCGCCTTCCACTGCGAGCGGCGGTGACGGGTGTTGGAGCGCGACATCTTGCGCTTGGGAACCGGCACGGTACGTCCTTTTCGTCGGGGGCCGCAGGGGTACGGCCCGGGGTGCTGCTGTCGTGCTGCTGTTCTTTGGCTAGCGGGGTGCGCTCGGGTCGTCGGGCTCCAGCAGGGCAGTCAGTGCCGCCCATCGCGGGTCCTGCGACTCGTGCGCGTGCTCCGGATCGTCCTCCAGCCGCACCCCGCAGATGGGGCACAGCCCGAGGCAGTCCTCGGAGCACAGCGGGGCGAGCGGCAGGCTGAGCACCACTGCGTCCCGCAGCACCGGCTCCAGGTCGATCAGATCGTCCTGGAGGACCGGCAGCGGATCATCGGTCTCCTCCGGCTCCGCCACGATCGCGCCACGGGCGTCGGTCGCGGGGTACCGGTAGAGCTCGGTGAGGTCGAACTCCTCGTGCCAGTCGAACGGGTCCAGACAGCGCGAGCACTCCGCGCTGACCGTGACATCCGCTGTTCCGGTCACCAGGACGCCTTCGAGCACGGACTCCAGTCGAAGATCCAGATCGACCGGCGAGCCCTCGGGCACCCGAGCCATCGCGACGCCAAGGTCTGCCGGGGCCGGGGCGCTTCGGGTGACGGTGGACATCGACCCCGCACGTCGCGGCAGCCGGCGCACGTCCAAGACGAGCGGGCTGAGCGGGTCGGGGCCGGCCATCGAGTCCTCCTGCGTCGGCACGACAGGCCGTGGCCTCGCGGGAGGCCGGAGGGAAGGGTACCCGAGTCGGGGACTAGCGCCGATCGTCCCCATCGTCATAGGGCTCCTGGCCCTCAGGAGCGGCAGCCAGCTCGTCGTACATCTGGCTGCGCAGGCGTTCCCGGCCCCGGTCGACCGTCTGGAGGGTCTTGTGGAGGGTCATCTCGAAGGTGGCCAGCTTGGCGTCGATGTAGTCGTCGGTCTCCTTGCGCATGAGGGCGGTCTCGGCCGACGTCCGGCGGTGCAGTTCGTTGGCCTCCTCGACGGCGGCCAGGTAGACCTCGTGCTCGGAGACCATGCGGTCGGCCTGGGCCCGGGCTCGCTCCAGGATCCGATCGGCCTCGCGGCGGCCGTCCTGGACGACGGCCTCGCGGTCGGCCAGCAGCTCGTCGGCGCGATGCACCGATTCGGGCAGGAGCTGGCGGATCTCGTCGATGAGGTCGAGCACCTGCTGGCGATTGACCAGGCACGAGGCGGACAGCGGCATGGCCTTGGCGTCCTCGACGAGGACGGCGAGCTCGTCCAGGCGTTCCTGCACGTCCACGGTGCGACTCCTTCGATCATGCGACCGCCGGCCGCCGAGGCGGCCGGGTGCGCCGGGCGAGCCCCGGTCGTCAGTCCATTGTCTCCCGCAGGCGCTCCTGAAGCCGGACCAACACGGCCGGAGGGACGAGCCCGGTGATGTCGCCGCCGTAGCGGGCGATCTCCTTCAGCAGGCTGGACGACAGGAAGCTGTAGAGGGGGTTGGTCGAGATGAACAGCGTCTCGACCGACCCCAGCCGGTAGTTCATCTGCGCCATCTGCAGCTCGTAGTCGAAGTCGCTGACCGCCCGCAGGCCCTTGATGATGGCGGAGATGTTGTGCGTGGCGCAGTAGTCGACGAGCAGGCCCGCGAACGAGTCGACGCGGATGTTGGGATACGGGGCCACGATCTCGCGGAGCATCTCCATGCGCTCCTCGACCGTGAACAGGCTCTTCTTCGACACGTTGACAAGGACGGCGACGACGACCTCGTCGGCCATGGCCGCGGCACGGGCGAAGACGTCGATGTGACCGTTAGTGGGCGGATCGAAGGAACCGGGGCAGACGGCGATGCGCACGACTACCTCCCCTCCCAAGCATCCAGCCGAGCGTCCGGGCCGGCGTCCAGCGCCTCGTGCTCCATACGACCGTACCAAAGCACGGTGTCGCCGTAGGCCCGTCGCTCCACGTCGACCGCCGAGTGCGGAAGCGGTGACTGTGCATCGCGCGAGGGGCGCTCGACGACGACGAGGGCTCCGGGCGCGATCCATCCCGTGCGCGCCAGTGCGGTGATCGCCGATGCGACGTCGGAAGCGGCAATGTCGTACGGCGGATCGGCGAGCACGAGCCCGGCGGCGAGCACGGGCGGCATCGTCGCGAGAGTCGCGACATCGCGCACGATCACCTGCGCTCCTGGGAGGTCGACGGCCGCGACGTTGGCGGCCAGCACGCGCGCACCCGGGCGCGCGTTCTCCACGAGCACGACCGCGGGTGCACCGCGGCTGAGCGCCTCCAGGCCCAGGGCACCCGAACCCGCGTAGAGGTCGAGGACGGGCACCTGCCCCCACTCGGTCCCCTCCGCGACCCAGCGACTGTCGAGTGCCGAGAACAGCGCCTCGCGCACCCGATCGGACGTGGGTCGGGTGCCGCGCGCCGGCACACTGAGCCGGCGGCCGCCCGCACGTCCGCCGATGATCCTGGTCATGCCTTCTCCAGGTAGTCGGCCTGCTGCGCCTGCTCGCGCTCGTCAATGGCGGCGGCCAGTGCCGGATGTGCGTCGAGGGTGGGATCGGCGTCGAGCACCCGCGTGGCCGCATCGCGAGCATCGCGGATGACGTCCTCGTGCCGCGCAACCTCCAGCAGGCGCAGCGACGACCGTCGACCGGACTGCGTACTGCCGAGCACGTCGCCCTCGCGGCGCTGCTCCAGGTCAAGGGCGGCGAGCGCGAATCCGTCGGTGGTGGACGCCACTGCGGCCAGGCGCTCGCGCGCCGGTGAGTCCGGTGGCGCCGACGTGAGCAGCAGGGCCAGACCCGGCAGACCACCTCGACCCACGCGACCACGCAACTGGTGCAGTTGCGAGATCCCGAACCGGTCGGCATCGAGGACGACCATGACCGTCGCGGCGGGCACGTCGACGCCCACCTCGACAACGGTGGTGGAGACCACGACCTGGATCCCGTCCGGCGCCGCGGTGTCGGCGAACCGGCGCATGACATCGTCCTTCTCCGCGGCCGGCATCCCGCCGTGGAGCACGCCGATCGCCACTCCGGCCAGGGGTCCCTCGGTGAGTTCGCGCGCGGTGGGGATCACGGCGGCCAGGGGCACCTCGGCAGCGGCGTCCTCGTCAGCCTCGTCCTCCGTGGAATCTGCTCCCGGCTCCGCGTCCACCGCCACTTCGTCGCTGCCGTCGCCGATCCGCGGGCACACGACGAACACCCGGTGCCCGGCCTGCACCTCCTCGCGCACGCGCTGCCACACCCGTGCCAGGTGCGCGGGCTGCTCGCGCACGGCGACGACATGCGTCGAGATCGGCGCCCGACCACTGG
>CAYFLO010000211.1:0-3607 GCA_964343995.1 uncultured Bifidobacteriaceae bacterium | reverse complement strand
TCGCGGTGGCTGGCCTTGAGCGCCTCGTCGTACTGCGTGCTCGTGGCAGCGGCGGCGAGCTCGGCGGGCAGCCCGCACTCGGCGAGTGACTCGGCGATGATGGCGTCGATGTCGTCGATTCCGCGACCCTCGTTGTGGAGGCGGCGGCCCATGGCGGCGTAGAGCGGACCGATCACGTCGGGGCCGGCGGTCTCGCGAGCCGCGATGAGCACCCGCACCGGGCCCCAGCCCTTGGCCATGAGCTCCAGGTACTGCTCGGGCAGGTCGCGTCCCTCGTTGAGGACCGACAGCGACATCACTCCCCACTCGATGTCGATGTCGCGCAGACCTTGAGCCTCCACCAGCCAGCGGGAGGTCATCCACGCCCACGGGCACAGGGGGTCGACCCAGATCATCGCCTTCGTCGCCATGGCCGGGACGCTAGCGCAGCGCCCCGGGCGTGCAACCGCGACCGTCCCTGACAGGATCGGGGGCATGTCGCAGAACATCACCCGAGCCGAGGCGCACGAGCGCGCCGCCGGCATCACCGTCCAGCGCTACGCCGCCGACCTCGACCTCACGGCACCGGGAGACACGTTCTCCTCGACGACGACGGTCACCTTCGACGCCACCGTGCCATCGACGTGGCTGGACCTCATCGCCCCGCGGGTGCGACGCGTGACGCTCAACGGCACTGAGCTCGACGTGGCCGCGGTCGCGCGCGACTCGCGTATCCACCTCGACGGGCTCGCGGCACACAACACCGTGGTGGTCGAGGCCGACTGCGCCTACATGAACACCGGCGAGGGCCTGCACCGCTTCGTCGACCCGGTCGATAGCGAGACGTACCTGTACACCCAGTTCGAGTCGGCCGACGCGCGCCGGATGTACGCCTGCTTCGAGCAGCCCGACCTCAAGGGCGAGTTCGCCCTCACCGTCACCGCGCCCGACCACTGGCAGGTCGTGAGCAACTCCCCCACCCCGGAGCCGGTGCCGGTGCGTGACGGCGTTGCGCGCTGGACGTTCGAGCCGACCCCGCGCATCTCCACCTACATCACCGCGCTTGTGGCCGGGCCGTACCACCGCGTGCGCGACTCCTACACCGGTCAGTTCGGCACCTACCCGATGGACGTCTACTGCCGGGCGTCGCTGGCCCAGTACCTCGACGCCGACGACATCCTGGGGATCACCAAGGAGGGCTTCGCCTTCTACGAGGACCAGTTCGGTGTGCCGTACCCCTTCGCCAAGTACGACCAGCTCTTCGTGCCGGAGTTCAACGCCGGTGCCATGGAGAACGCCGGCTGCGTGACCTTCCTGGAGGACTTCGTCTTTCGCAGCCGCGAGACCGACGCGGCCTACGAGCAGCGCGCCAACACGATCCTGCACGAGCTCGCGCACATGTGGTTCGGCGATCTGGTGACCATGACCTGGTGGGACGACCTGTGGCTGAACGAGTCGTTCGCCGAGTGGGCTGCGCACTGGTCGAACGCCAACGCCACGCGGTTCACCGATGCGTGGACGACCTTCTCGTCCCAGCGCAAGGCGTGGGCGTACCGCCAGGACCAGCTGCCCTCGACGCACCCGATCGCCGCCGACATGGTCGACCTCGACGCCGTGCGGGTGAACTTCGACGGCATCACCTACGCCAAGGGCGCATCGGCCCTGCGCCAGCTCGTGGCCTGGGTGGGCGAGCCGGAGTTTCTCGCCGGTGTACGCGCCTACTTCGCCAAGCACGCCTGGGGCAACACCGAGCTGCGCGACCTGCTGGTCGAGCTCGAGGCCACCAGCGGCCGCGACCTGTCGGACTGGACGCGCCAGTGGCTGCAGACCAGCGGCGTGAACCTGCTGCGCCCCGTCGTCACGGTCGGCCCTGACGGGGCGTACACCAGCGTCGTCATCGAGCAGGAGCCGCCGGCGGTGCCCGAGGGGCTGCCGCCCACGCTGCGCTCGCACCGCATCGGCCTGGGCCTGTACGACCTCGTCGACGGACGCCTCGTGCTGCGCGAGCGGCGCGAGATCGACGTCACCGGTGCGCGCACCGACGTGACCGAGCTCGTCGGGGCGAAGCAGCCCGACCTGCTGCTGGTCAACGATGGCGATCTCACCTTCGCCAAGGTGCGCCTCGACGACCGCTCGTGGCAGACCGCCACGCGCCACCTGGGCACGCTGGAGGACTCCCTGGCCCGCGCGCTCATCTGGGGTGCGGCCTGGGACATGACCCGCGATGCGCAGGTGCCCACCGGGGAGTTCGTGCGGCTGGTCACCTCGGCGATCGGCTCCGAACCCGACATCGGCGTCGTGCAGATGACGCTGCGCCAGTGCGCCACGGCGATCGACCAGTTCGGTGCCCCCGCCAAGCGCGACGGCTACCTGGCGTCGATGGCCGCGACGGCACTCGAGCTGGCCACGTCGGCGGAGCCCGGAAGTGACCGGCAGCTGGCGTTCACCCGCGCGTTCTCCGCGTCGGCGCGATCGGCCGAGCACCTGGCCATCGTCGCCGGACTCCTCGACGGAACGGTCACGTGGCCGGGCCTGGCGGTCGACACCGACCTGCGCTGGACCCTGCTGCTGCACCTGGTGGCGCGCGGCGTGCGCGGCGACGACGCCATCGAGGCCGAGCTCGCCCGCGACGACACCGCCACCGGACGCCGCGAGGCGGCGACGGCACGCTCGGCACGTCCGACCGCCGTGGCCAAGGACCTCGCGTGGGCCGATGCGATCGATCGCACAGACCTGCCCAACGCGATGCTGGAGTCGACCATCGCCGGCTTCCAGGTGCGCGACCAGGTCGACCTGCTCGTGCCGTACCGCGAGCGCTACTTCGCCGCCCTGCCGGGCGTGTGGGAGACGCGCACGATGGAGATGGCGCAGGCGATCACGGTGGGGCTGTACCCGCTGCTCGTCATCGATCAGGCCACGGTCGATGCGACCACGGCGTTTCTGGCTGATGAGTCACGTCACCCCACGATGCGGCGCCTGGTGGGCGAGGCACGCGACGGCATGCAGCGCGCGCTGCGTGCCCGCGCTCGCGACGCTCAGGGGTAGGCCTACGCGACGGACAGTGGGCCTGGTGCGCGAGGCGCGTCAGGCCCACTCGTCAGCGTCGGCGGTGGTCTCCGGATCGAGCCCGAAGGCCGACGGCGCGAGTTCCTTCTGCTCCTTGACCTGCTCCCGACCGCCGCGCGAGTCGTTCTCGAAGAACTTCGACTTGCGTGGCTGCCCCTTGGGGTAGACCCCGTAGCCGCCCGTGAAGGGATCGCCCGACTCGTCCTTCCAGTCATTGCGCGGCTCGCGCTCCCAGTCGTCGGCGTCGAAGTCCTTGACCTTGGTAGCAACGGTCTCAGGATTTTCCTTGTTCTCCGCCCAGGTGATTCCTCTACGAGGACCGCGCGGGGTCCTCGTAGAGGAATCACCTGGGCGGCCTCGCGGCCCGGCCAGCTTGGAGCGTGGCTGCTCGTCGGAGTCCTCCAGCCCACCGGGCTCGCCCGAGCCGGTCGCCGCAGCCTGCTGCTCCCCCGCGGCCTGCACCTGCTGCTCCTGCTGCTCGTCCTGGGCATGCGCCTCAGCGGCGTTGTCCGGAGCCGCCGCCTGCTCGCCACCCGCAGCGCCGCCGGTGGTACCCCCACCC
>CAYFLO010000210.1:2618-3642 GCA_964343995.1 uncultured Bifidobacteriaceae bacterium | reverse complement strand
ATTCAAGGTGACCGGCTCGGGCAAGATCACCCACGAGCAGGTCAACCGCCGCCACCTCATGGAGGTCAAGTCCGGCAAGCGCGCGCGCAAGCTGGAGTCCGATCAGGTCGTCGCCAAGGCCGACGTCCCCCGTGTCGAGCGCATGCTCGGCATGCGCTGACGCGCACACGCCCCCACTGACCGCACTCTTCCCAGGAGGACCCCATGGCCCGCGTCAAGCGCGCAGTCAACGCCCATAAGAAGCGCCGCGAAATCCTCGAGCGCGCATCCGGCTACCGCGGACAGCGTTCGCGGCTGTACCGCAAGGCCGCCGAGCAGGTCACGCACTCGCTCGTCTACTCGTTCAACGATCGCCGTGACAAGAAGGGCGACTTCCGTCGCCTGTGGATCCAGCGCATCAACGCCGGTGCCCGCGCCAACGGCATGACCTACAACCGCTTTATCCAGGGCCTCAAGGCGGCCAGCATCGACGTCGACCGTCGCATGCTCGCCGAGCTTGCGGTCAACGACCCGGCGGCCTTCACGGCCCTCGTCGACCTGGCGCGCGGCGCCCTGCCGACGACCGCCGCCTGACGGGTGCCGGTCACCTCGACGAAGTCGGCCCGCGTCACGGCCGTCCGAGCGCTCCATGAGCGCAAGGGACGACGTGCCGCGGGCCGTTTCGTCGTCGAAGGACCGCAGGCCGTTGCCGCGGCCCTCGCGGCTGGGGCGCCGCTGCGCGAGGTCTACGCCACCGACGAGGCCCTGACGACCGACCTGGTCCGCGCGCTCGACGCCGCCGGGGTCGAGGTTGTCGAGACGTCGCCGCAGGCGCTGGCGGCCATGGCTCAGACGCAGCAGCCGCAGGGTGTCGTCGCCGTGTGCGACCTCCTGCCGAACACGCCTCTTGACGAGCTGCTGGCCGGCACCGGACCGGTGCTCGTCCTGGAGGCCCTCGCCGATCCGGGCAATGTCGGCACGGCCATTCGCGCCGCCGACGCGGCGGGCGCGGCCGGCGTCGTCCTCACTGTCGACAGCGCCGACC
>CAYFLO010000210.1:936-2608 GCA_964343995.1 uncultured Bifidobacteriaceae bacterium | reverse complement strand
CCCCTACAACGGCAAGGTCGTGCGCTCGACCGCAGGCTCGCTGTTCCACCTGCCGATTTGTACCGGGGTCACGATTGACGAGGTCGCCGACGCGGCCGTCCGCGCCGGCCGCACCCTGGCCGTGGCAACCGGCGATGGCGACACCGACCTCGTCCAGGCTGCCCGCACCGCACAGGTCGATGCGACCACGGTGTGGGTCGTGGGCTCGGAGGCACATGGGGTGAGCCCGGCGGCACGGGCCCGGGCCACGCGCGCGGTGCGCATCCCCATGACCGGGCGCGCGGAGTCGCTCAATGCCGGCGTGGCCGCTGCCGTGGTGCTCTACGTCACGTTGGCGGCTGCGCGGTAGGTCGGTCCGCGCTTCCTCGCGGGCCCGGTGGGAGACTGATCCCGACGCTGGGAGGCACCGTGAACCCGTTGGACTATCGGCACTGCGAGATCCTCGCCGAGACCGGCTACGTCGTCCTGGACCCCTACGACCAGTCGGCTGACCCGCAGGAGTGGCGCGACCTGGAGTTTGTCGACTGGAAGTCCTCTGGCGACACCCGCTTCGCCCCGCTGGCCAGCGCCTACGGCGACATGGAGTGCAACGGGTTCTGGAATCACACCCCGCCCAAGACCGACAAGGACGGCGTCTGGGTGCCGAGCAACGTCGCCGTGGCGCCGCGCCTGGTGGCCCGCGCCGAGGAGCCCGGGGCCAACATCGGGCGTTGCCGCGTAATCGAGCTCCAGCCCAACGAGTACGGCGACTGCCTGTACAACATGCACCGCGACGACAACAACCGCCTCAATCCCAAGGGCACCGGCTGGATCGTGCGGGCGTTCTTCAACCTCACCGACAATCCGGACTCGCTGATGATCCTGCGCAGCGACAAGGATGACCCGTCCACCGAGGTCCGCATCCCGCTGCCGGCGGGCGCGCAGGCGGTCATCGACACCCAGCGGCTCTACCACGCGGTGTGGCATCCGGGCAGTGAGCCGCGATACTGCCTCATCACCTCGTACGAGTCCGGTCCCGAGCTCGACGCGTGGATGGCGGCCAAGCACGCCGACCCGCACGGCCAGCCGCGAACCCTCGACTCGGCGACTCTGGCCGCGGGAGAGGCCCATGCACAGGCGCGGCGCGATGCCCGGGCCGCTGCCCTGGCCGCACGAGGCCAGGATCCGCGCTTCGGTGACGGTTCCCTTGCGGTTCGGGAGGAAATGGACGCCATGGAAGACTCAACGGCCATGTCCATGGAGACCCTGTCCGAAGCATGACCGCCGTTCCCTACGGCGCGGTCCTCGACGAGCTCGAGGCAGAGGCCATCCACATCTATCGGGAGACTGCGGCCGCCTTCCGCAACCCGGTCCTGCTCTACAGCATCGGCAAGGACTCCTCGGTGCTGCTGCACCTGGCGGTCAAGGCCTTCGCCCCGGCGCCGCTGCCGTTCCCGATCATGCACATCGACACCACCTGGAAGTTCCGCGAGATGATCGAGTTCCGCGATGCCCGTGCGAAGGAGCTCGGCATCGATCTCCTCGTCCATATCAACGAGGATGGCGTGAAGGCCGGGATCAATCCTTTTGCATCGGGCTCGCGCCTGCATACGGACGTGATGAAGACCGAATCCCTCAAGCAGGCGCTGGACAAGTACAACATCGAGAAGGACATCGCGGCCTACATCAAGAA
>CAYFLO010000210.1:0-926 GCA_964343995.1 uncultured Bifidobacteriaceae bacterium | reverse complement strand
GTTCCGCGAGATGATCGCGTTCCGCGATCGCCGTGTGGCCGAGCTCGGCCTTGATCTCCGCGTCGCACAGAACGTCGAGGCCATCGCCGAGGGCGTGTCCCCGTTCACGCACGGCACGCACGAGTACACCCGCCTGATGAAGACGGTTGCCCTGCGCGAGGGGCTCGACCGCTACGGCTTCGACGCGGCCATCGGCGGCGCCCGCCGCGACGAGGAGCGCAGTCGGGCCAAGGAGCGCATCTTCAGTCTGCGCGAACCCGGACATCGGTGGGAGCCGCGCAAGCAGCGTCCGGAGTTCTGGCGCACGGCCAACACCCAGCTCGCCCCCGGTCAGTCGATGCGGGTGTTCCCGCTGTCGAACTGGACCGAACTCGACGTCTGGCGCTACATCGAGCGCGAGCAGATTCCCATCCCCGACCTGTACTTCGCCAAGCCACGCCCGGTGGTCGAGCGCGACGGCGTGCTCATCTGCGTCGACGACGACCGGTTCCCGCTGCGCGAGGGCGAGGTCGTTCAGGAGCGATCGGTGCGCTTCCGCACGCTGGGCTGCTACCCGCTCACCGGCGCGGTGGAGTCCACCGCCGACACCCTGGCCACCCTCATCGCCGAGATGGAGGCCAGCAACATCTCCGAGCGTGCCGGGCGCCTCATCGACGGCGAGGGCGGCGGTTCGATGGAGGCCAAGAAGGCCGAGGGGTACTTCTGATGTCGATCGTCCCCGTCCTGCACCTGGTCACCTGCGGCTCCGTCGACGACGGCAAGTCCACGCTCATCGGCCGCCTCCTGGCCGAGACCGACAGCGTGCCAATCGACCAGTTGGAGTACGCCCGCCGCACCCGCCGTGGTGGCTCGACGATCCCCGTCGGTGAGGTCGACTACTCACTGCTCACCGACGGCCTTGAGGCCGAGCGCGAGCAGGGCATCAC
>CAYFLO010000209.1:0-3687 GCA_964343995.1 uncultured Bifidobacteriaceae bacterium | reverse complement strand
GGCCAGGAGGCCATCGCCGAGCAGGCGACGCGCGTCGGCATGCCCTACGTCAACCAGCGCTGGCTGGGCGGCATGCTCACCAACTTCTCCACGGTCCACAAGCGGCTCCAGCGGCTCAAGGAGCTCGAGGTCATCGACTTCGACGACGTCGCCGCCTCGGGCCTGACCAAGAAGGAGCTCCTCGTCCTTCGTCGCGAGAAGGAGAAGCTCGAGCGCACGCTCGGCGGCATCCGCGACATGGTCAAGATCCCCAGCGCTGTGTGGGTCGTCGACACCAAGAAGGAGCACATCGCCGTCGGCGAGGCCCGCAAGCTGGGCATCCCGGTCATCGCGGTGCTCGACACCAACTGCGATCCCGATGAGGTCGACTTCCCGATCCCGGGCAACGACGACGCCATCCGGTCGGTCGCGCTGCTCACGCGCGTCATCGCCGACGCCGTCGCCGAGGGCCTCATCGCCCGCGCCGGCGGCGCCAGCGGCGCCGAGGAGGCCGAGCCGCTGGCGGAGTGGGAGCGTGAGCTCCTGGCCGGTGGCGCCGCTGAGGCAACCGACCAGGCTGCGGCCGAACCGCAGCAGTAGTACGTCGCGTTCGGGCCCGGGGGTCACCTCCGGGCCCGAACGCTGCACCACCCGCCATCCGTCCACCGCACCACCACGCAAGGAGAACCCCCACCATGGCGACGATCAACGCCGCTGACGTCAAGAAGCTCCGCGACCTCACCTCCGCCGGCATGATGGAGTGCAAGAAGGCCCTGGAGGAGTCCGGGGGCGACTTCGACAAGGCCGTCGAGATCCTGCGCATCACCGGGGCGGCCAAGGCCGCCAAGCGCGGTGCCGAGCGCGAGGCCACCAACGGCCTGGTCGCGGCTCACGGCAACGCGCTGATCGAGCTGCTGTGCGAGACCGACTTCGTCGCCAAGAACGCCGACTTCCTTGCCCTGGCCGATGCCATCGCCGCTGCGGCCGATGCCCAGAAGCTCGCCACGCGCGATGCCGCCCTCGCCGCGACGCTGGCCGACGGGCGCACCGTCGAGGCCACGATCGCCGAGATGGCCGGTGTCATCGGTGAGAAGCTCGAGCTCGGCCGCGTCGCCGTGCTCGACGGCACCACCACCGTCTACCTGCACCGTCGCGCCTCCGACCTGCCCCCGCAGGTGGGCGTCATCGTCTCCTTCACCGGCAGCGATGAGGCCGCCCGCGGCGCCGCGATGCAGATCGCTGCGATGCGCCCGCAGTTCCTCACCCGCGAGGACGTCCCCGCCACGACCGTCGAGAACGAGCGACGCATCGCCGAGGCGACGGCCAAGGAGGAGGGCAAGCCCGAGGCTGCCCTTCCGAAGATCGTCGAGGGCCGCGTGAACGGCTTCTTCAAGGAGACCGTGCTGCTGGAGCAGCCCAGCGTCGTGGACAACAAGAAGTCCGTGGCCCAGGTCCTGGCCGACGCCGGTACCTCGGTCACGGCCTTCGCGCGGTTCGAGCCCGGGCAGGCCTAGGCTTCACGGCGAACGTCCCCCGGCGAAGGCGAGGCGGCATGGCACCCACGAGCGCAGCAGCGGGTGCCGCGTCTTCCGGGGCGGTCCAGCCCTCCTTCGAGGGCATGGTGCAGACCTGGCCGCAGGCCCCCGAGGGCGGCTGGTCCCGGGTGCTGCTCAAGCTGTCCGGTGAGGCGTTCGCCGGTGGCGGTGGCCTGGGGGTCGACCCCGACATCGTCGCATCGATCGCCGCACAGATCGCCGACGTCGTGGCCAAGGGCACGCAGGTCGCGGTCGTCATCGGCGGTGGCAACTACTTCCGCGGCGCGCAGCTGTCGGCCCGTGGAGTCGACCGGGCGCGTGCGGACTACATGGGCATGCTCGGCACGGTGATGAACTGCCTGGCCCTGCAGGACTTCTGTGAGAAGGCCGGTGTCGAGACACGCGTGCAGACGGCGATCACCATGGGCCAGGTCGCCGAGCCCTACATCCCGCGACGGGCGGTGCGTCACCTGGAGAAGGGGCGCGTGGTCATCTTCGGTGCGGGCCTGGGTCAGCCGTACTTCTCCACCGACACCACCGCGGCGCAGCGTGCCCTGGAGGTCGGAGCTGAGGTCGTCCTCATGGCCAAGGGTGTCGACGGGGTCTACGACGCCGACCCCCGTACGACCCCCACGGCGACCCGCTTCGACCGACTCACCCACGCCGAGGTGCTCGCGCGCGGACTGAAGGTCGCCGACGCCACCGCGATCAGCCTGTGCCAGGACAACAAGCTGCCCATCGTGGTGTTCAACCTGCTCGTCGAAGGAAACATCGCCCGGGCCGTCCGGGGTGAGCAGATCGGGACGCTAGTCTCGACCGACTGACGGACCCGAGGAGCTGCGGTGAGTGACATCGACGACGTCCTGCTGGACGCCGAGGACAAGATGGATAAGGCGATCGGGGTGGCGCGCGAGGACTTCGGCACGATCCGCACCGGACGTGCCAACGCGGCCATGTTCAACAAGGTCATGGTCGACTACTACGGCACCTACACGCCGGTGAACCAGATGGCCTCCATCCAGATCCCCGAGGCCCGGATGATCGTCATCACGCCCTATGACAAGGGCGCCTTCGCCGCCGTCGAGAAGGCCCTGCGCGAGAGCGACCTCGGCATCAATCCCAGCTCCGACGGCGCGGTCATCCGCGTCGCGCTCCCGCAGCTCACCGAGGAGCGGCGCAAGGAGTACATCAAGGTGGCCAAGGCCAAGGCCGAGGACGCGCGCGTATCCGTGCGCAACATTCGACGCCATGCCAAGGAGACCCTCGACAAGATGATCAAGGACGGCGACGCCGGCGAGGACCAGGTGCGTCGCGCGGAGAAGCAGCTCGACGACATCACCCACAAGCACGTGGAGCACATCGACGAGATCCTCAAGCACAAGGAGGCCGAGCTGCTCGAGGTCTGACCTCGCTGCAGTCCGGCAACGCCATGGCGTCCGACACCCCCCGACGGCCGCGCGCCGGCCGCAACCTCGCGGCGGCGATCGTCTCCAGCCTTGTGCTCGGGGGGCTCGTGCTCGTGGCGCTGTTCACCTGGAAGTGGCTGTTCGCGGTCGTCGTCATCGCCGCCATGGTCATCGCCGTGCGGGAGTTCACGGCCGCCTTCGCGCACTCCGGCATTCGGCTGGCGCGTACGCCGCTGTACGCCGGCGCCGTGATCATCCCCGCGGTGGCCTACGTGTGGGGCACCCCGGCACTGCTGGTGTCGACCGGCGCCGTCGTCCTGGTCATCCTGGGCTGGCGCCTTCGGCGCGGCACCGATGGCTTCGTGCGTGACGTCACCGCCAGTGCCTTCATCATCACCTACCTGCCGTTCATGGCCGGTTTCCTCATGCTCACGCTCGCCGCCGACAACGGGGCGCAGCGGGTCATCGTGTTCATCCTGCTCACCATCAGCAACGACATCGGCGGCTACACCGCCGGCGTGCTCTTCGGCCGACACCCCATCGCTCCGTCGATCAGTCCCAAGAAGTCGTGGGAGGGACTGGTCGGCTCGGTGATCCTTCAGGTGTGCGTCGGTGCCGCGGCGTTCACCTGGCTGCTCGGGGCGCCGTGGTGGCAGGGCGTCATCGCCGGCCTGGTCATGACCGTCACGGCCACCGGCGGAGACTTCGCCGAGAGTGCGATCAAGCGCGATCTCGGCGTGAAGGACATGGGCACGCTGCTGCCCGGC
>CAYFLO010000208.1:2858-3742 GCA_964343995.1 uncultured Bifidobacteriaceae bacterium | reverse complement strand
AGCCGACCGGTCCGGCGTAGCGGCCGCGATCTTCCGGCTCGAGTTCACGGATGGTGGCCATAGCGCGACCGGTGGGTGTTCCGCACACCGCAGCGGTGGGATGCAGCGACGCGGCGAGGGCCAGGATCGGTGCGCCGTCGGCGAGGCGGCCGGTGACATCGGTGGCCAGGTGCTGCACGTTGGCGAGCTCCAGGACGCGCGGGCTCTCGGGCACGTCGAGGTCGGTGCAGTGTGCGGCGAGGGCATCGGCCACCGACTGCACGGCGAACTCGTGCTCCTCGGTGTCCTTGTTGCTCGACATAAGGGCGCGGGCCAGTGCGTCGTCGTCGGCATTTCCGCGGCGGCGCACGGTGCCGGCGAGCACGCGGCTGGTGACGAGATCGCCGGTGCGGCGCACGAGCAGCTCAGGCGTGGCTCCGGCCAGGCCGTCGACGTGGAAGGTCCAGCACGACGGGTAGGCCGCCGCCAGGCGCGAGAGCAGGTAGCGCACATCGAACTGCTCAACGTCGGCGACGACATCGCGCGCGAGCACGACCTTGTCCAGCCCGCCGGCCTGAATGCGGGCGACGGCCGACGCGACCGCCGACTCATAGTCGTCCGCCGTCATACGTCCGTCGCGCCAGCTCACTGGGCCGGGACTCTCGGGCACGTCGACCGGGGGCAGTGTGGCGCGCGTGCCGGGCACGGCGTCGATCGTCGTCAGCCATGCCTGTCCGCCGCGGCGACCCACGACCACGCGCGGCACGACGATGACGGACCGCGCGGCATCCCAGTCGAACGCGAAGGATCCGAACGCCACCGGTCCGGTGCCGGCGACGCTGACGGTGTCGTCGACGACGAGGGCGGCGCACAGGTCGTTCCACCAGCGCTGCGTGCGACTGAAC
>CAYFLO010000208.1:0-2831 GCA_964343995.1 uncultured Bifidobacteriaceae bacterium | reverse complement strand
TTCCAGGCGCGCCGCTACGCCCCAGCCGACCAGCCCCTCGCCGCCGCGCACCCACGCCAGCGGCGCGTCGTCGGGCAGGCGACCCAGAAGATCGACCGGGTCGGGGATGGGCCGGGTGGTGACGTAGACGGCCGCACCGGGCTCGGACGCAGGCAGGCTCACCCCGGCAGCGTAGGAGGCCGACGCGCACCCGGCATTCCGGGCTGGAAGGATGCGGCCGTGTCCCGCGCCGACCTCGACAAGGATCCCGCCGACGTCGCCGCCATGTTCGACGACGTCGCCCAGCGCTACGACATCGTCAACGACCTGCTCTCGGCCGGCCAGACCTACCGGTGGCGCCGGGCCGTGGTCGACGCCGTCGACCCCAAGGCGGGGGAGCGGATCCTGGACCTCGCGGCCGGCACCGGCACCTCCAGCGTCCCCTTCGCCAAGGCCGGCGCCCTCGTGATCCCCGTCGACTTCTCCCTGGGGATGCTGCGGGTGGGCCGGCAACGGCACCCCGAGTTGCCCTTCATCGCCGGCGACGGGCTGGCCCTGCCCTTCGGCGACGGGGTGTTCGACGCGGCCACCATCTCCTTCGGCCTGCGCAACCTCGCCGACCTCCAGGCGGGCCTGGCCGAGCTGGCCCGGGTGGTTCGCCCTGGCGGCCGCCTGGTGATCTGTGAGTTCTCCCAGCCCACCTGGGGTCCCATGCGCACCGTCTACACCGAGTACCTCATGAAGGCGCTGCCCGCCATCGCCCGGCGCACCTCGTCCAACCCCGATGCCTACGTCTATCTGGCCGAGAGCATCCGCGCGTGGCCCGATCAGCGTTCACTAGCGGCCCAGATCGTGAAAGCCGGATGGACCCGCGTGCAGTGGCGCAATCTCAACGGCGGCATCGTCGCTCTGCACCGAGCGGTACGGCCGAGGCCCGGTTCAGACACCCTCTAGCCCCCAACTATGCTCGCCTCCGTCATGAGGCGCCCCGAGCGCCGGCCGGTGCGGGAGCACCACAGCAGCGAAGGGAGCAGGCGGGCGTGAACGTCTACACCCCGATCCTCATCCTTGGTCTCCTGGCCTTCGGCTTCGCTGCCTTCTCCGTCGTCACCGCCACGTTCACCGGTCCCAAGCGCTACAACCGCGCCAAGCTCGACGCGTACGAGTGCGGCATCGATCCCACTCCGCAGCCGATGGGCGGCGGGCGCTTCCCGGTCAAGTACTACCTGACGGCGATGCTCTTCATCGTCTTCGACATCGAGATCGTGTTCCTGTACCCGTGGGCGGTCGCGTTCGACCAGCTCGCGCTGTTCGGGCTGATCGAGATGATCCTGTTCATCGTCACCGTCCTGGTGGTGTTCGCCTATGTCTGGCGTCGCCGCGGGCTCGAGTGGGACTGACGGAGGAGCCATGGGTCTGGAGGAGGCACTCCCGTCGGGGATCCTGCTGACGACGGTCGAGAAGTTCGCCGGCTACGCCCGCAAGGGGTCGCTGTGGCCGGCCACCTTCGGCCTGGCCTGCTGCGCCATCGAGATGATGGCGGCGGGTGGCCCCCGATTCGACATCGCCCGCTACGGCATGGAGGTCTTTCGCGCCTCACCACGCCAGGCCGACCTCATGATCGTGGCCGGTCGGGTGAGCCAGAAGATGGCGCCCGTTCTTCGGCAGATCTACGACCAGATGCCCGGCCCCAAGTGGGTCATCGCCATGGGCGTGTGCTCCTCCAGCGGCGGCATGTTCAACAACTACGCGATCGTCCAGGGTGTCGACCACGTTGTTCCGGTCGACATGTACCTGCCCGGCTGCCCGCCGCGGCCGGAGATGCTCATCGACGCGATCCTGAAGCTCCACGACAAGATCCAGGACACCAAGCTCGGCCCGAACCGCCGCGCGGAGATCGTGGAGAGCGAGCAGCTCGCGCTCACCGCTCCGTCGCTGCTGGAGACCAAGGGGCTGCTGCGATGAGCAACCCCACGTCGGCCGTTCCCGCGGTTCCCGAGGGCGTGCGCGAACTCGAGGTCATCGGCGTGCGTCATGGCTCGTTCGGCGCGGCGGGCTCCGGCGACACCAGCGGCTTCGGTGGCCTGGTCGAGCCGATCGTCATGCCCGCACCCGCGGTGCGTCCGTTCGGCGGCTGGTTCGACGAGGTCTCCGACGAGCTCGGTCTGGCCCTGGAGGCCCGCGGCGTTCCCGCATCGGCCATCACCGGTGTCGTCATCCATGCCGACGAGATCACCTACCACGTGGCCCCCGAGCACCTGGTTGCGTTCGCGCTGGCCCTGCGCGACGAGCCGGCGCTGCGTTTCGAGATCTGCATGGGCGTCGTGGGCGTGCACTACCCGCACGAGGGTGACGGCATGCTGCACGCGGTCTACCCGTTCCTGTCGATCACCCACAACCGCCGGGTCATGGTCGAGGTCGCGGTTCCCGACACCGACGCGCACATCCCGTCGATCGTCGACGTCTACCCGTCCAACGACTGGCACGAGCGCGAGGCGTTCGACATGTTCGGCATCGTCTTTGACGGGCACCCCGCACTCACCCGGATCCTCATGCCCGACGACTGGTACGGCCACCCCCAGCGCAAGGACTACCCGCTGGGCGGTGTCCCGGTGGAGTACAAGGGCGCCACCACCCCGCCGCCGGACCAGCGGAGGTCGTACAACTGATGTCCACCGACAACATGACTGCCGAGGGCATCACTCCCGACGACGTCACCTTCGCCGAGGCCGGCTCGTACCGCACGACCGAGGGCCGCGTCTACACCGTCACCGGCGGCGACTGGGACAGCATCGTCACGGCGCCTGACGGCGAGCAGGAGCGCATCGTCGTCAACATGGGTCCGCAGCACC
>CAYFLO010000207.1:0-3765 GCA_964343995.1 uncultured Bifidobacteriaceae bacterium | reverse complement strand
GGCCGCATCGGCCTGGTCTCGAAGTCGGGCACGCTGACCTACCAGATGATGTACGAGCTGCGCGACATCGGCTTCAGCACCTGCGTCGGCATCGGTGGCGATCCGATCATCGGCACCACGCACATCGACGCGCTCGCCGCGTTCCAGGCTGACCCCGAGACCGACGCGATCGTCATGATCGGCGAGATCGGCGGCGACGCTGAGGAGCGAGCGGCGGCCTTCATCAAGGACAACGTCACCAAGCCGGTCGTCGGCTACGTGGCCGGCTTCACCGCCCCCGAGGGCAAGACGATGGGCCACGCCGGTGCGATCGTGTCCGGCTCGGCCGGCACCGCACAGGCCAAGAAGGAGGCCCTGGAGGCGGTCGGCGTGAAGGTGGGCAAGACGCCGTCGGAGACGGCTCGCCTCATGCGCGCCATCATGACGGCCTAGGAGCGTCGTGCCGCACCTCGACGTCCTTGCGGTCGTCGTCGTTGCGGTCTGCCTGTTCCTCTACGGCATCTCCAAGACGGCGATGCCGGTGGCGGGTGTCGTTGCCGGCACGGTGCTCGCCGGAGTGCTCGGTCCCGCGGTGGCCACGGGGTTCCTCGTGCCGCTGCTGGTCCTTGGTGACCTGTTCGCGCTCGCGTTCTACCGGTCGCACGTGGACTGGCGGATCATCCTGCGCGTCATTCCCGGCGTGCTCATCGGCTTCGTCCTCACCGCGCTCATGTTCGCGCTGCTGCCGCAGGCGGCGGTGGCCCGCATCGTCGGCGTCCTCATTCTCATCTCGCTCCTGCTGGAGCTGTGGCGCCAGGCGAAGCTGCGTCGGGCCGGCCAGCCCGACGGCGTGATCGCCGACGATGCATCGGCCCCTGCACCACCGCGCGACCACCGCATCGTCACGGCCATGTTCGGCGTTCTGGCCGGCATGACCACGATGGGTGCCAATGCCGGCGGCACGGCGATGTCGATCTACCTCATCCGGCTGCGGGTGCCGATGCTGGCCTTCATGGGGACCGCGGCCTGGTTCTTCTTCTTCCTCAATGTGTGCAAGGCGCCCTTCGTCATCGCCCTCGGCTACCTCACCTGGGATTCGCTCGTCTGGGACCTGTGGTTCGCGGCTCCGCTGGTGGTCGGTGCACTCGCCGGCGCGTTCGTCTTCCGGCGCATGACCCCGCAGTGGTTCACCCGGATCGCCCTGGCGCTCTCCGGCCTCGCGGCGATCTGGCTCATCGTGCGCGGCTGATTGACCTGAGCGGATCGGTCGTCGCAGGCGTGGCGCTCCCCGGGAGGCGGCGCACGGGCTGAGAGGCTGGAACGGTGAGTGCCCCCACGCGTCCGCAGGTGCGGTCCGAGCGCACCACAACTCCCACGGGCAAGGCTTCCGGCGGACGCGGCCCGGCTCCGCGCCGACCGGCGTCGTCGAAGCGCCGCGGGGCTGGCCGATCCTCTGCCGGGGTCTCGGTCTCCACCGTCGCAGCCAGTGCCCGCCTTGTTGCGCTGCGCGGTCTGGCCTTGGTGCCCACCCGCAGCGTGGCCGGAATCGCCCGTTCGGCCGGTGTGCGAGGCATCGTCATCGCTGCCCTCGCGGCGATCGCCGGCTATCTGTGCGGCCTCGTGCCCGTGCTCATCGTGTGGATGTCGGCGCCCACCTCGGGCCTCACGTGGTCGTCCACACTGCGCGTCGGCGGCCTCGCCTGGCTCACCGGACAGGGAGCACCGATCAGCATCGGTGACACCGCCTACTCGCTGACCCCGTGGGGACTGGCGGTTGTGCCCCTCCTCATCCTCATCACCGCCGCGCGCGGGGCCTGTCGACGAGTGATGACGATCCGCGGTCGCGCGTGGCTCGTGCTGTCGACCACGATCGCGTACACCGTGATCCTCACGGGTGCGAGTGTCCTCGTCGCCGTTCCGGGTGCGTCGGTGGCGCCGGTGGGCGCCGCTCTCATCGGGGCGATCACCGCGGCACTCGTGACGGCGGCCGTGGCCCTCGGTCCGGTCGGCTGGGCGCTGCTGCCGACGGCCATCCGCATTGCCCTGCGTGCCGCCGGGATCGCGCTGGCCGCACTGCTCGCTGCCGGGGCCGTCGTGGTTGCCGTCTCGCTGGCTTTCCACATGGACACCGCGGTGGCCATGCAGCAGGCGCTCGCCATGGGCGCATTCGGCGCCATCGGCGTCGCCCTTGTCGGGCTGGTCTACGTGCCCGTCATCGTCGTGTGGGGTGCGGCGTACCTCGTCGGTGCGGGGGTCGTGCTCGGGCCGCAGGTGGTGGCCTCGCCGTTCCTGGCGACCGTCGCGCCCACGACCCTGCCGCCGCTGCCGCTGCTCGCCGCGATCCCGTCGTCGGTGACGCCGGTGGCGTGGGCACTGCCGCTGCTGGCCGTTGCCGCCGGTGTGCCGGCTGGACTGCTTATCGCCCGGCGCACCGAGAAGGCGGCCTGGTGGATGCCGCTGGCGCTCGCCGCGCTCGCCGCTGCCGTCGTGGGTGTGGCGATGATCGTGCTGTCGGTGCTCGCCGGCGGAGCGCTGGGCAATGTGCGACTCGCTCATGTGGGCCCAGCGCCGCTGCTCACCGGCGGGCTCACCTTCGTGCTCGTGTGCCTGGGGGCGGTGCCCTCTGCATTGGCCGGCGGTCGCATCCGTGATCCGCGCGCGGCGCTGTCGGTGGTCGCGCCGGTTGTCATCGCGGAAACCGTCAGCGTCGCGGAATCCGTCGTCGCCGAATCCGTCGTCGAGCCGGTCGCCGAGCAGATCGTCAAGCCGGTTGTCGAGCCGGTCGCCGCGTTCGACCCTGACGCCACCGCCGAACTGCCGATCATCGCGATGTCACCTGCGGCAGCACCGTCACCTGAGTCGTCCACCCCGCCGGTGGCAGACTCAACCGAGTGAGCGAGCGCCCGCCAGCCCCGAACGTGGGGGCGGCCCTGACCTGGGCGTTCAGCCAGATGCGCCGCCACACGGTGGCCTACCTCGCCCTCGCGGCCGTCGTCACGGTCATCCTCTTCGCCCAGGGCGTGGCCAGTCGGCCGATCCAGGAGGCCGTGCTCGCGTGCTCCAACCCGCAGAGTCCCGGCCAGCAGGCGGCCTGCACCACGGCCGCCGGCTCCGGCCTCCTTGTCACCGCGGGAGTGTTCTTCGCCTTCGTGATCCTGGGGTGGCTGGCAAGCATCGGCGTGCGACGTGCTGCCGTACAGGCCACGCACGGCGTGCTGCCGACCTTCACGCAGATGGTGACCACGCAGTACCTGGGCCGCTACGTGCTGTTCTCGCTGCTGCAGGGCGTCATCATCGCGTTGGGCCTGGTGCTGTGCATCGTCCCCGGCATTGTCGCGTTCGTTGCATTCCAGCTCGGCCCGTACCTCGTGCTGGATCGAGGTGAGCGCCCCATGCGTGCACTCGCCATCAGTGCGCGTGCCATCAGGGCGCACCCCGGCCCGGGTATCGCGCTGGGGGCGATCACCCTGGCCGCCTCCCTGCTCGGCGGAGTCGCGTTCGGGCTGCCGACCCTCATCGTCCTGCCGTTCTCATACCTGTTCTCCGCGCACCTGTACCGGCAGTTCATGGGCGACGGACCCGACCAGATCGCCGACTAGGCTGCGCGCGTGACCGCCCGCCTCGTGCTCCTGGCATCGGGGTCGGGCACGCTCGCCCAGGCCGTCCTTGACGCATGCGGCGACGGCACACTGGCGGCGCGAGTCGTCGCCGTGGTGAGCGATCGGGCCGACTGCGGCGCCCTCACCCGCGCCCGCGAGGCCGGAGTTCCGGCCCACAGCGTCGTTC
>CAYFLO010000206.1:317-3778 GCA_964343995.1 uncultured Bifidobacteriaceae bacterium | reverse complement strand
TACGGCGACACCGGAGCCGTGCCCCAGGCCCTCACCGACTACATCAAGGGCCGCGAGGGCTACGACTACAACGAGCACGGTCGCGCGGGCAACAGCCACACCACCTTCGTCCCCGACGAGATCGTCGACCGGTTCTGCATCATCGGTCCTCCCGAGGTGCACATCGCGCGCATCAAGGAGCTCCAGGCGCTGGGTGCCGACCAGTTCTCGGTCTATCTCCAGCACGACGACAAGGACGCCACCCTGGCGGCCTACGGCGAGAAGGTCATCCCGGCGATCAACGAGGCGGTGCGGGCCAAGGAGTAGCCCTGAGCCCCAGATAACGGTTCCGCGTCAGCGGTCCCATACCGGTCACACGACGGTAACGTCACCGATACCCGAGCACAGGAGGATGCAGGCGTGGAGAGCGAGGCTGTGTCGTCGGAGCCGACACGCCGTCAGCGTCCCCTGCTGCGCAGCCTGCGACGCGGCCTCATCGGCCTGCTGTGGGCCCTGGCCGGCGTCGGCCTGGTGGTCGTTATGTGGGAGCTGGTCAAGTGGGTCGGCACTCTGACGACGCTGCCGTTCGATTCCACCGATGCGGCCATGCCGCACGTGTGGGACATGATCGCCACATTCGGTCACCCGGAGGTGCGCGGTTCAGACACCTCGGTGCTCTCCGCCGTGGTCTCCGCGACCCTGCAGTCACTGCGGCTGGCCCTGGGCGGGTTCGCCATCGGTGTCGGCGTCGGCCTGCTTCTGGCCGTCATCATGCAGCGGTTCTCCTTCCTCGAGCGCGGACTCCTCCCCTTCGTCATCGCGTCGCAGACGGTGCCGCTCATCGCCCTGGCGCCACTCATCGTCGGCATCGGCAACCGGATCAGCTTCGGGCCGCTCCAGTGGGGTGTGTCGCAGTCGGTCATGTTCATCGCCGCCTACCTGGCCTTCTTCCCCATGAGCGTGGGGGCGCTGCGCGGCCTGCAGGCTCCCAGTGCCACCATGCTGGAGCTCATGCGGTCGTACGCCGCCTCGCCCAACCAGACGCTGGTGAAACTGCGCTTCCCCGCGTCGATCCCCTACCTCATCCCCGCCATGAAGGTGTCCGCCGCCTCGGCCGTCGTGGGCACGGTCGTCGCTGAGATCTCCGCCGGTATGCGCGGCGGTATCGGCCGCCTGGTCATCGAATACGCCCGCGAGGCCACCGCCGAGCCGGCCAAGGTCTTCGTGGCCACTCTCGGCGCGATCGTCCTGGGCCTTCTCGCCGCGGCATTCGTGACCCTGCTCGACGTCTACCTCACCCGCAACCTGCCCAAGGAGCGACTGGCATGACCACCCCCGCACGCGCAGTCGAGGCCTCCGGTGTCTGGAAGGTCTTCAATGCCGGGCTCCCCAATGAGGTCACGGCCCTGCAGGACGTCAGCCTCACCGTCGAGCAGGGCGAGTTCGTCTCCCTCATCGGGCCGTCCGGGTGCGGCAAGAGCACGCTCCTGCGCGTCATCGCCGATCTCACCGGACCCACCAAGGGCGACGTCACCGTCGCTGGCCTGCCCGCCCCCAAGGCCCGCGAGGAGCAGCGCTACGGCATGGCCTTCCAGCAGGCCGCCCTGTTCGACTGGCGCACGGTGCGTCGCAATGTCGAGCTGCCCCTGGAGCTCATGGGCTGGGACAAGGCCAAGCGCCGGGCCCGCGCGGAGGAGCTGTTGGAGATGGTCCAGCTGGCCGAGTTCGCCGACCACCGCCCGTGGGAGCTGTCCGGCGGCATGCAGCAGCGCGTGGCCATCGCTCGATCGCTCGCCGTTGATCCCCCGCTGCTGCTCATGGACGAACCGTTCGGTGCTCTCGACGAGATGACCCGCGAGCGCATGCAGAACGAACTCCTGCGCATCCGTCGCGAGACCGGCAAGAGCGTGGTGTTCGTCACCCACTCCATTCCCGAGGCCGTCTACCTCAGCGACCGGGTCGTGGTGATGTCGGCCCGCCCCGGACGCATCACAGAGATCGTTCCCATCGCCCTGGGCGAGCGCACCGAGGACACCCGCGAGGCGGACGCCTTCTACGCCGGGGTCACCGCAGTGCGTGAGGCCCTGCGCGGCCACACCGGTTCTGCATCGGGCGCGAGCGTGCGCGCGCGAGTGGGCGAGGTCTGATGAACCGCCTGCGCTATGTCTGGCCGCCGCTGCTCATCGCCCTGGTGTTCCTGGGCGCGTGGCAGGCCTTCGTGGTGCTGCGCAACATCAAGCCGTTCCTGCTGCCGGCGCCGTCGCTCATCGCGACCAATATCGGCTCCACCTGGAGTGGGCTGTGGTCCTCCGCCGTCTACACCGGCACGACAGCCCTGCTCGGCCTGGCCTTCGGCACGGTCATCGGGCTGCTTCTCGCGCTGCTGGCGCAGCGACTGGTGGTCGTCAATCGTCTGCTCACGCCGCTCGCGGCCGGGCTGGCGGCCGTGCCGATCATCTGCCTCACGCCGATCCTGAACAACATGTTCGACCTCACCAGCCGCACCCCGCGCGTCCTGGTGACCATGATCATCGTGTTCTTCCCGATCTATGCCAACGTCACCCGCGGCCTGCTCCAGGTGCAGCCGGTCCAGTTGGAGCTCCTGCGCTCGCTCAATGCGCGGCCACGCGCCGTGCTCACCAAGCTGCGCATGCCCAATGCCATCCCCTTCTTCTTCACGGCGATGAAGATCGCCTCCCCCCTGGCCGTCATCGCGGCCCTGGTCGCCGAGTACTTCGGCGGACCACAAGAAGGACTTGGCAGCAGAATCGCGTCATCTGCTGCCAACAGCGCCTACGGACGTGCGTGGGCGTATGTCGTCGCATCGATAGCCCTCGGCCTGGTGTTCTACCTGGTCGTGCTCGGGCTGGAGCGTGCGGCGGCGCCTTGGACAGGTCGGTCTCGAGCCGCCTGAAACAACTATGGAGGAAGCATGCGCATGACCACTCGCAGTCGATGGATCGGGGCCGCCGGCCTCACCGTCGCCGGCGTGCTCGCACTGACCGCCTGTGGCGGCAGCAGCAGTTCGTCCTCGTCGTCGGCGGCGGCTCCGGCCTCGGCTCCGGCCTCGGCTCCGGCTCCGGCCTCCGCTCCGGCCTCGGCGGCTCCCGCAGCATCGGAGTGCACCACGCCGGCTCCGGTCAAGCTCCAGCTCCAGTGGTTCGCGCAGGCGCAGTTCGCCGGCTACTACGCGGCCAAGGACATGGGCTACTACAAGGATGCCTGCCTCGACGTGACCATCCTGGAGGGTGGCGTCGACATCGTCCCGCAGACCCAGCTGGCCCAGGGCAACGCCGACTACGCCATCTCGTGGGTCCCCAAGGCCCTCGCGTCGCGTGAGCAGGGCGCCAACATCACCGATGTGGCCCAGGTCTTCCAGCGTTCCGGCACCCTGCAGGTGTCGTGGAAGGACTCCAACATCACCAAGGCCGCGGACTTCAAGGGCAAGAAGATCGGCAACTGGGGATTCGGCAACGAGTTCG
>CAYFLO010000206.1:0-307 GCA_964343995.1 uncultured Bifidobacteriaceae bacterium | reverse complement strand
AACCCGAAGACCGGCAAGCTCAACCAGCCGTCGGACTTCAACGTCGTGAGCTACGAGTCCGAGGGCGTCGGCATGCTCCAGGACGCGATCTGGGCCTCGACGGACAAGCTCTCGGATGCGGCCTACCAGGCGCAGACCCAGGCCTTCGTCACCGCGTCGCTCAAGGGCTGGATCTACTGCCGCGACAACGCGCAGGCGTGCGCGGACATCGTGACCAAGAACGGCTCGAAGCTCGGCGCCAGCCACCAGCTGTGGATGATGAACGAGGTCAACAAGCTGATCTGGCCGTCGCCGGCCGGCATCGGTG
>CAYFLO010000205.1:3086-3787 GCA_964343995.1 uncultured Bifidobacteriaceae bacterium | reverse complement strand
GTGGTCTGACGACCCCAGTTGCATGGGCAGGAGCCGCATCCTGAGAATGTTTCCTGACCGGCGGTTCAGGACTTGGGGTATAGCAGTTTCATGGCGAAATGCGTGGTGTCGATGTAGGTCGTGTCGGTGGCGTCGTCGTATTCCGTAGACGTCTCGTCAATGAGCACATACTTCACCCCGATCGGAAGGGTGATCCCCTCTGTGTTAAGACCGTTGAGCGAGTGGGCTCCCCACGCATTCAAAGCGTCAGCGAGCAACTTGCAGTCGGCACTTCCGCTGTAGTTGATCGTGTAGTGAGCATCCTGATGAAAGAGGAGTTGAACCTCGTTGTTGCCGACCTCATGTCCCGAAAGGGTGAAGGGGAAAGAGCCTCCGGTGACCGTCGCATCTCCGGTGCGCACCCAGTGAGATGAGCCATCTGGACCATCTTCCTTGTGGAAGCATCCACCGGTGCCTCCCGACAGTGTGAGAGTCCCCTTGGTGCCGGGCTCGATAACACCGTTACGCAACGTGAAGACGATCGGAGAGATCGTGAAACCGCTGATCCCGCGGGTATTGGGAGTCTCCGTCATGGAGAACTCCAGGCGATATTTCAAGACCGTGCACTTGGGCTTGCGCCCGTTTCGGATGTCACTGAGTGCCGACAGTGCACCGTTGATGTCGTCATTCTCATTCGGCATGTCGACGCCAAACATCTGCGC
>CAYFLO010000205.1:0-3076 GCA_964343995.1 uncultured Bifidobacteriaceae bacterium | reverse complement strand
CCACCATGGCGACCCGCAGGAAACAGCTCAACTCAGCATCGGTGGACTTGCAGGGAAGCTTGTTGGTCTCCTCGTAGGCTGACTTGATCGCCGAGATCACTGCAGCATCAATAGCAACAGAAGCCTTGTCGAGTGATGGAGCGCTCGTCGAGGTGTTCGAAGGATCTCCTCCGAGCATCTGTACCTGCGCATCTATGGTGACCAGGTCAGTGATGGAGACGGCTTGACCTCCAGCGCGGCTATTGGCCCATTTAGCCAGGATGTCTGACGCCTTTGCCATCGCCTGATTTGAGATGTCGTCCTGCCCAAGAATCTGTGCCTTCTGTGCTGCTGCGAGCGCCTGGGAGACCTCTTCAGGGACAGTGATCCCATGGTTCTCAAATGCCGTACACGTTGATCCGTCTCTCACGGTGATGTGACCCGCGCGGGGTCGATAGTCCAGACCGTTGATGTAGTCCTGAAGGAATGCGCGGGCACCCTCCATGTCACCGTCGGAGACAAATTGGTCGGCATCGGCGACAGACGCCTGGGCATCCGTGTACGCCGGGCCGCTGCAGAGCGCGTTACCGGTGCCGGCTGTGATTGTGTTGGCCAGCGCCTGTGCGGTGGCCAGTCCCGCGGGCGCACCCTTGCGCTTTCCTTTGACCGGGAGCCGGACCTTTGCCGCCCTGGCAATGTTGAGGTTGGTGCGGAAGGTGGCAGCACAGACAGTTGAAGCGCTGCGGGACGTCATGAGATCCACACGCAAAGGAGCGGCGGTGGTCAGACTCGCCGATTGGGCGGGTGCCGAGAGTGCAACCGTCGCCAAGAGGGTGGCGGAAATGGCTGTGATCACGGTCCAGCGGTGAATGCGCATGGGGCCTCCCTGCCTCTGGGAGGAAGGCTAGGACGTCGGCACCGGGTAGCGGAACGCTTCGTAGTCTTTCGCGTACGCCTTGGCGACCTTGGCCAGGAGCGTGGCGTCGTAGTTCTCGCCCACCTTGCTGCCGGCCCCGGTGGAGAACTTGCAGAAGAAGTTCTCCTGCAGGCCGGGCACGTGGGTGAGTTCGGCGACCTGCGACCAGGAGCGGTCGAGGTCCTCCAGGTGGATGATCGCGTCGTAGCGCACCGCGCCGTAGCCGATCTGCTCGACCTGGCGGCGCCAGTGCGGGTCCTGGTCGATGGGGCTCTGCGCGCACACCACGTCGAGGAACTGCGCGAGCGTGACGTCCTGCGCGGTGATGCCCTTGTTCTTGCGTGACAGCGCCTCGACGATCGGCTCGCTCTGCTTCAGGCCCTGGCGGATCTTCTCCAGATAGCCCGAGAGCAGGCGCGACGCCGGCTCGCGCACGACGGTGAAGCGGGTGAAGCCCGGGCCGCCGAGGGCGTCCTCGAGCTGATCGGGGGAGAGCTGGAACGGCTTGACGAACGGCGTGGCCGCCATGCGGTCGTGGGGTGCCTGCTGCACCCGGCCGACCATCGCCGGGCCCATGCGCGCGGCCTCCATGCCGCCCAGGGTCGACTTCATCGTGCCGCAGCCGGCCTTGGGGACCTCGACGTAGACGTAGCGATTGACCAGCGAGATGTGCGTGTGCAGGTTGACCGAGCGCCAGCCCACCATGCCGACCCACGCCGAGGCGATCGGGCCGAGCTCGCCACGCGAGGGGCGGCGGTCGGGGACGTCCACGCGGATCCTCCAGGTAGTCACGGCCGGGGGCCGACTCGTGTCAGCCCCCGACCGGCAGTCGGGGTGGCGGGATTTGAACCCACGGCCTCTTCGTCCCGAACGAAGCGCGCTACCAAGCTGCGCCACACCCCGGAGGACCGGCGGAGTCTATCCGGCGATCCGAGAGGTCACGGTCAGCAGGGTCGCCTCGGGTGGGCAGGCGAATCGAATGGGTGCATAGGGGGAGGTGCCCAGGCCGGCGGAGACGTGCAGGGCGGCATCGCCGTGCTTCGACAGGCCGCGGGCGCGGGCCCGGTCGAGGTCGCAGTTGGTCACGAGCGCCCCGATACCCGGCACGCGCAACTGGCCGCCGTGGGTGTGACCGGCCAGCACGAGGTCGGCGCCATCGGCGGCCATGCGGTCGATGACGCGCAGGTATGGCGCGTGGGTGACGCCCAGGGCGAGGTCGGCCTCGGCTGCGAACGGACCGGCGACGTCGTCATAGGAGTCGCGACCGATGTGCGGATCGTCGACACCGCGCACGTCGACGTGGCGGCCGTCGACCTTCAGGGTGCCGGTCGTGTTCGACAGATCGAGCCACCCGGCATCGACCAGGCCGTCGACGAGGTCGCTCCACGGCAGCATCGGGCGGTCGGGTGCGAGACCGGACGGTCCGGCGAGGTACCGCGCCGGATTGATCGGCTTGGGCGCGTAGTAGTCGTTGCTGCCGAGCACGAACGCACCGGGCACGTCGAACAGTGGGTCGAGGGTGTCGAGCACGTGCGGCACGGCGTCGAGGTGCGACATGAAGTCACCCGTGACAACGACGGCGTCGGGTCGCAGGTCGCGCAGGGAGCGCACCCACGCCTGCTTGGCGCTCTGGCCGGGCACCAGGTGCAGGTCCGACAGGTGCAGGATCCGCAGCTCGGGCTGGCCCGGAGGCAGCAGCGCCACCGTGCTGCGTCGCAGCGTGTAGCGGCCGGCCTCCCACCGCGCGTAGGCAAGGCCAGCGCCCGCGGCGGCGACGCCCAGCAGGGCAGCGGTCCGGATGCGCACGGCCCATGGTCCCACGGGGGTGCCAGACTGGCGCCATGAGCGCCCTGAAGGACCGTCTGCAGTCCGACCTCACCACCGCCATGAAGTCCCGTGACGAACTCTCCGCCGCCACCTTGCGCATGGTGCTCACCGCGGTGACCAATGAGGAGGTGTCGGGCAAGCAGGCCCGTCAGCTCTCCGACGAGGAGGTCGTCACCGTGCTCGGCCGTGAGGCCAAGAAGCGCCGCGAGGCGGCCGAGGCCTACGACGCCGCCCAGCGCCCTGAGCTCGCGCAGCGCGAGCGCGACGAGCTGGCCGTCATCACCGGCTACCTGCCCGAACAGCTCGACGACGCCGCGCTTGCCGCGATCGTCGATGCGGCGGTGGCTCAGGTGG
>CAYFLO010000204.1:0-3792 GCA_964343995.1 uncultured Bifidobacteriaceae bacterium | reverse complement strand
GCGATCGCCACGTTCCTGCTCTTCATCACCGTCGTGGGCACATCGGCAGCGGCCACGGGCTCGCTGAGCTCGGGTGCAGTGCTTCTGCTCGGTATCGGCACCACGCTTGGTGTCATCGCCCAGGCCGTCATCCTCATTCCGGTCCTGTGGAAGTCCGGCTACGCCTGGCGTCCGCGCTTCGACTGGCGCGGCGCCGGTCTCGGCCGGGCGGGCACGCTGGCCACCTGGACCATCGGACTTGTTCTGGTCAACCAGGCCGTCTACATCGTCATCACCCGTCTGGCCACGCTCGCCAACGTCAACGCGTCCGCCGCCGGTGTTGCCGCCGCGGGTCTGACGACGTACCAGAAGGCGCACCTGGTCTTCCTACTCCCGCACAGCGTCATCACCGTCTCGGTCGTCACGGCGCTGCTGCCCGCACTCAGCCGCGTCGCGCACGACGGCAATCTGCGCCAGGTTGGAGCAGACCTTTCGCGCACGATGCGCATCGTGGCTGCCCTCATCGTGCCCATCGCGATGGTCTTCATCGTCAATGGTGCTTCGATTGCGATCCTGCTCTTCGGCTACGGCGCCGCGACACCTGATCAAGCCGGACTCATGGGACTGATCGTCTCGGTCTTCATGATCGGACTGCTGCCGTTCACGCTGTTCTATGTGCTCCTGCGTGGCTACTACGCACTGGAGGACACCCGCACGCCGTTCTTCCTCACCGTCGCGTTCTCCGTGGTGCTGCTCGTCCTGGTCTTTCCGCTGTTTGCCCGCGCCGGCGACGGAGGACGTCAGGTCGCCTCCATCGCGCTCGCCTACTCGCTGTCGTACTGGGTCGGCTTCATCGTCACGTGGATCGTCCTGGCCCGACGCCTGGGCAGCATGGACTCACGGGCCACTACCGGCGCACTGGCACGGATCATCGGGGCCGGACTTCTGTCACTCGCCGCGATGGCCGGCACGCTCGTGGGGCTCCTGCACCTGTTGGACGGCTACCACCCCGATCACAAGCCGCAGCTGCTCCTGCTCGTCATCGTCACCACCGCCGTCGGGCTTGCGGTGTACCTCGCTGCGGCCTGGATCCTGCGCATCGACGAGGTGCGCATGGCCGTGCGCGGCGGCCCCCGGATGCTGCGCCGAGCGGTGCCCTGATGCGCTCGGACCAGGTGATCGGGCGCTACCGGCTGCAGGAGCGGCTCTCGACGGGGGCGGGCCTGGTGTCCGGCTTCGACGTGCAGCTGTGGCGCGGATATGACGAGGTACTCGACCGCGCGGTGACCATCCGCCTGCTTCGCGCGGATGATCCACGAGCCGCTTCGTTCCTCGGCGCCGCCCAGGCCGCGGCACTCGTCGATGACGAGCGGCTGCTGCGCGTCCTCGATGTCATTCGCGTGCCGGCCACCGACACTGATCCGGCCTTCGTCGGCGTCGTCGCCGAGTGGTGCGACGGCCGGCCGCTGGTGGACGTGCTGGCAGCGCGCCCCGCGGGAGTGCTGAGCGTGACGCGCGCCCTGGACATCACGTCGCAGGTGGCCCGCACCCTTGCTCGCGCGCGCACAGCGAATGTTGCGCACGGCCGCCTGCGGCCGTCCGCTGTGCTGCTGACCGACGCGGGAGATGTGCGGGTCCGCGGGCTCGCCGTTGATGCCGCGCTCTTCGGTGTGTCGCTGCCCGACGCCGCGCCTGAGCAGGCCGATGTCGACGCCCTGGGCTGCCTGGCCTACCTGCTCACCACAGGCACGTGGCCCGGCACCTTGCGCGTCGATGTGCCGGATGCGCCGCGGGCCAAGGACACCTGCCTGCCGCCGTCGCAGGTGCGCGCCGGCGTGCCCCGCGCCGTCGACGACGTGGTCGCTCGGTCAGTCGCCTCCGCCGCGCGCCCGCGCGACGTCACGCGCGTGCCCGATTCCGGCGCCTTCGCCACGATGGTGCAGGCCACTCTCGATCACCTCGCACCGGTGACCACCACGCTGGCGCCCGCGCCGGTGAGCCGTCCGGTGCGAACCGCCCGTCGACTGCTCGGTGTCCTGCTCGCCGTCGTCGTCCTGGCGATCGTCGGATTCGCCGGATGGCTCCTGGCGCGACCGAGCACGAGCGCATCCACCGCCGCGCCGAAACAGGACGCCATGCTCACGGCTTCTGCCCAGGCCGCCCCCACAGCGAAGGCCGGCGACGCAGTCGTCACCTACCCCGTTGTCGAGGCGCACAGCTTCGACCCCCTGGGTCCGCGGTACCTGAAGCGCCAGACCGACAAGGCCCTGCGCGCAGAGAACGAGTCGATGGCCGCGAACGCGATCGACCAGGATCCTGGCAACGCGTGGCTGACCAAGCGTTACGCCACCTCGGCCGTCGGCGACAAGGGCGGTGTCGGGCTCGTCGTCGATCTCGGGCAGTCACGAGCGATCCAGGGCATCACGCTGGGACTCGTCGGCGCGGGCTCGGACATCGATGTGCGGGTGGCCGACAGCGTCGCGCCGGATCCGGCGCAGTGGACCGAATTCGCGTCGGCGACGGCCGCATCCGACACGGTGAGCCTGCGCAGTCCACGCCCCGTGACCGGGCGCTACGTGCTCGTGTGGTTCACGCGGCTACCGGTGGGTGACCGCATCGCCGGCCAGTACCAGGGTGGTGTGCGTTCAATCGTCGTCACGAACGGCGCCGTCTCCGATGCACTCAGCTCGGTCACGGCACCGATGGCCCCCGCGCCGGCCCCCTCCCCGACAGTGTCGGCAACGACGGCCACGCCTTCAGCAACGAGCCCGGGCCCGGTGATGATCGGCCAATAGGCTGCGCGCGTGGTCGATCCGTCCGTCACCGACGCGCAGCTGCTGGCCGCGCATGTCGCGGGGGACCCGCAGGCCTTCACCGAACTTGTGCACCGTCACCGCGATCGTCTGTGGAATGTCGCGCTGCGCACGACCCGTGACCCGGACGAGGCCGCTGACGCGCTTCAGGACGCACTCATCTCGGCCCACCAGCGCGCGGCGCAGTTCCGTGGAGAGTCCGCGGTGACCACCTGGCTGCATCGGATCGTCGTCAACGCCAGCCTGGATCGGCTGCGCCGGCGCGCGGCACGTCCCGCCACCGCCCTTCCGGACGATCTGGACGACCTGCCCACCGCGGTCGTCGCCGACCCGAACGACCGCATCGCCCAGCGGGAGACCCAACTCGCCGTCTCAGCAGCCCTGGCCGACCTGCCTCCAGATCAGCGTGAGGCCGTGCTCCTGGTCGACGTCGAGGGCTGGTCGGTGGAGGAGGCGGCCCGGATGCTCGACTGTCCCGTCGGCACGGTGAAGAGCCGCTGCTTCCGCGGGCGCTCGAAGTTGGCTAAACAACTTGCCTATCTGCGGAACCCCGACCACCAGGAGCCCGTCGTAGGCCCCGGACGGGACGGTAAGGACGCCGGGCGCGGAGTTCACGAGCAGGGAGGGCAGGGCGATGGACGCTGACATGCCAGCCACCCCTGAACCCCTCGACGGGGAGCTCTCTGCAGCCGATGCCGCCCTCGTGGCCCAGGCTCTCAGTGCCGCGGCGCACCTGGATCCGCGCCGGGACGTTGCCGGTGAGCCGATGCCCGACGCGGTCTGGGAGCGCCTCTCGGTGACGCTGGCCGGGCTCACCACAACGCCCGAGCCGTCCGTCGATCCGTCCGCGGCGCCTGTCGTCGACCTGTCTGCGCGGCGCCGGCGCCCGGCCGCGTGGGTCTCCGGCCTGGTCGCCGCCTCGGTGGCCGTCATCGCCGTGGGCGTCGGAGTGTCGGTCCTGCGCCCGCGGAAGCACCGGCTCTTCACCGTGACGCCGGGA
>CAYFLO010000203.1:0-3827 GCA_964343995.1 uncultured Bifidobacteriaceae bacterium | reverse complement strand
CGCGCTCATGACCGTGGGCGTGCCCTGCGGCCCCATCAACGGCATCGACGATGCGTTCGCGCTGGCCACGCGGCTCGGCCTGCCCGGCCTGGTCGACGTCGAGGGGTCGCGCCAGGTGGCCAGTCCGGCGCAGCTGTCGGACACCCCCGTGGCGTACCGCCTGGCACCCCCGGGCCTGGACTCGGGGAGGCAGGACGTGCTCCGTGAGCTCGCCGCCCGCGAGGCCGCAGCCGGTTCCTGACGTCCGTCAGGTGTGAAGCGCCGCCGGCGCGGGCATCCCTGCCGTGACGGACCGCACCCGGCGGTCCGGGCCGCTGCACGCGGCCTGCGGAAGGGAAAGTCGATGTCGACGTCACTGGCAGCAGTCCCCGCCCCCGGGTGCCACACCCCGCGCGGACGAGACACCCATGCGGCAATCGTCCGTGCGGCGATCGCGGAGTTCGCCGTCCACGGCATCGCGGCAACCCGGCTGTCGGCGGTGGCGCGGCGCGCTTACGTCGCCCCCTCGACGATCTCCCTGCACTTCGACGGCAAGGCCGATCTCCTGGATGCCTGTATTGACATGGTCCTGCGCGACGCGTGGCGCCAGGCGGACCGCGCGGTCCACGGACACCCCTGCGCGGTGCTCGCGGGGCACTGGGGTCGGTGCCTGGACGTGGCCCTGGGTGAGCGCCCGTTCGTCGCCCGCATCCGGCCGCTGGCGCACCAGCAGTGGGAGGCCGCCGTGCGGCGGTATGAGCCGGGTCTGCTGGCTCGCCTGGAACAGGACGTTGCCCGGGCCCGCCGTCTGGGCATCCTGGCCGCCGACCGCGGCACGCCGGAGTGGGCGGCCGGGGTGGCTCGGCTCGTCATCGCCCTGGTGGTGCTGGGGGAGTCGACCGCTCCGGCCGGGCTCGCGGCCCGGGCGGCCCTGGTCGCCGTTCCTTCCTAGACTGGGGCTATGACCCGAAGTCCGCAGTCCCCCTTCGGCCTGTACGCCATCGACACCCTGCTGTCGGAGGAGGAGCGGGCGATCCAGTCGGTCGTGCGCGATTTCGTCGACGCCCGGATCCGCCCGGAGATCGCCGCATGGTTCGAGCACGGCGACATCCCGGCGCGCGAGCTGGCCAAGGAGCTCGGCGCCCTCGGTGTCATGGGCATGCACCTGGAGGGGTACGGATGCTCGGGCACGAGTGCGGTCGCCTATGGGCTCGCCTGCCTGGAGCTCGAGGCCGGTGACTCTGGGCTGCGCTCGCTGGTGAGCGTGCAGGGCTCGCTGGCGATGTACGCCATCCATGCCTTCGGCTCGGAGGCGCAGCGCCAGGAGTGGCTCCCGGGCATGGCCGCCGGCGAACTCATCGGCTGCTTCGGGCTCACCGAGCCGGACTTCGGCTCCAATCCGTCGGGGATGCGCACCTTCGCCAAGCGCGACGGATCCGGTGACACCGCCGACTGGGTGCTCAACGGTTCCAAGATGTGGATCACCAACGGCAATGTCGCCGACGTCTCGGTGGTCTGGGCGCAGACCGACGATGGCATCCGCGGTTTCGTCGTGCCGACGAGCACACCGGGATTCACCGCCCTGCCGGTCCATCACAAGATGTCGCTGCGGGCATCGGTCACCAGTGAGCTCGTCCTCACCGACGTGCGCCTGCCCGCCGACGCCGTGCTCCCGGGCGTGCGCGGCCTGCGTGGCCCACTGTCATGCCTGAACGAGGCCCGCTTCGGCATCGCCTTCGGCACCCTGGGTGCCGCCCGCGACTGTCTGGAGACGGCCATCGGATACAGCATCGACCGGGTGCAGTTCGACCGCCCGATCGCCGGCTATCAGCTCACCCAGAAGAAGCTCGCCGACATGACCCTCGCCCTGGGCAACGGCATGCTCCTGGCGCTGCACCTGGGCCGGCTGAAGGACGCCGACGGCATCCGTCCGGAGCAGGTGTCGCTGGGCAAGCTCCACAACGCCCGTGCGGCCCTGGAGATCGCGCGCGAGTGCCGCTCGATCCTCGGCGGCAATGGCATCACCCTGGAGTATCCGGTGATCCGGCACATGAACAACCTGGAGTCGGTGTTCACCTACGAGGGCACCAACGAGATGCACACCCTGGTCATCGGTGAGGCCCTCACCGGGCTGCCCGCCTATCGCTAGGAGGGCGACGATGACCGATCCACTGCATCAACCCGGCGACTACGGCACCGACATCTACACCGAGGCCGATGCGTCCGACGACACGCTGGCCAATCTCGGCCCGCTGCGCACGCTGGCGGGCACGTGGCACGGCACCGCGGGACAGGACGTCTCACCCAAGGCCCCCGGCCCGGACATCAGCGGCTACTCCGAGACCTGGACGTTCGACGCCTGTGACTCCCAGGTCAACGGTCCGCAGCTGTTCTATGGCCTGCGCTACCACCACCACGTGCTGAAGGACGGTGAGGCGCCGACGTTCCACGACCAGGTGGGCTACCTCATGTGGGAGCCGCACGAGCAGCGGATCTGGATGACGCTGGCGATCCCACGGGTGCAGGTGGCGATCGCCGTAGGCCAGGCCGCACCCGATGCCCGCGAGTTCACCCTGCGGGCCGAGGCCGGGAGCCCGGACAGCGGCATCGTGTCGAATCCGTGGCTGGACGAGAACTTCCGCACGTCGTCGTGGGAGATCACCTTCAAGATCCTCGATGACGATCGCTGGACCTATGCGCAGGACACCACCTTGCACATCCCCGGACAGGCCTCGCCGTTCGCGCACCGCGACTCCGGCACCCTGCAGCGCACCGGTGCGGCACAGCCGAACCCCCTGCTGGGCTAGCGCCCGAGCTGCGGCGGCGTCAGCCGCCCGTGAGTCGACTCATCGCCGCGGCAATGCGTGACGGTCGACCGGTGCGCTCCTCGTAGGCATCGGCGCGGGTCATGGCGCGCACGGCGAGGTTGGCGCCGATCCAACGTGCGGGTTCGGGCTCCCACGCCCGCGAACGGTGGTCGACCCAGGGCAGGTCGGTGAGGTCGCTGGATGTTCCGGTGATGAGGTCGGCCAGGGTGCGTCCGGCCAGATGCGACGTGGTGACGCCGTCGCCGACGTAGCCGCCGGCCCACGCCATTCCCGAGCGCGGGTCGAACCCGCACGACGCCCACCAGTCGCGAGCGATGCCCAGGGGGCCACCCCACGCGTGCGTGACCGCCGTGCCGGACAGCGCGGGCAGCATGTCGAGCAGCGTGTGCCACAGCGCGGCGTGCACCGCCGGGTCGCGGTCCTGCTCGGCGGTGATGCGCGAGCCGAAGTGGTAGGGAGCTCCGCGGCCGCCGAAGGCGATCCGCCCGTCGGCGGTGCGCTGGCCGTAGATGATGAGGTGCCGTCCGTCGGTGAAGGTCTCGCGCTGGGCCAGACCGATCTCCTGCCACTGCTGCGGCGACAGCGGGGCCGTGGCGATCATGAGCGAGTAGATGGGGGCGAGCGTTCGCGCATGGCCGGCCAGGCTGCTGGTGTAGCCCTCCGTGGCCCGCACGACGATGGGGGCGCGCACGACGCCGCGCGTGGTGCGCACGACCCCGGGCTCGACCGCGGTGGCGGCCGTGCCCTCGTACAGCGCCGCGCCGCGCTGCACGACCGTGCGGGCAAGTGAGCGCACCAGCCGGGCCGGGTGCAGGGCGGCGCAGTCCGGAGTGAAGGTGCCGCCCACCACGTCGGTGGCACCCAGGTGCGCGAGGGTCTCGTCGCGCCCGAGCAGGTGCACGTCGTCGAGGCCGTAGCCGCGTCGCTCGGCCACCTCCTGGCGCATACCGTCCAGCTGCAGCGGAGTGCGCGCGGCGATGACCGACCCGCCCCGCTGCCAGTCGACGCTCCAGCGCTCGG
>CAYFLO010000202.1:1328-3856 GCA_964343995.1 uncultured Bifidobacteriaceae bacterium | reverse complement strand
CGGCCGTCAATGCCATGCGCATGCTCATCGGCTCGGTGTCGATGAACGGTGTCGTAGTCATCGGCGAGGGCGAGAAGGACGACGCCCCGATGCTCTTCAACGGCGAGCGTGTGGGCGACGGCACCGGCCCCGAGGCCGACGTTGCCGTCGACCCCATCGACGGCACGACTCTGGCGGCCAAGGGCATGCCCAATGCCATCTCGGTCATCGCCGTGTCCGAGCGCGGGTCGATGTACGACCCCAGCGCCGTCTTCTACATGGAGAAGCTCGTCGTCGGCCACTCCGCTGCAGGTGCCATCGATATCACCGCACCGATCGAGGCCAATCTCGCCGCCATCGCCCGGGCCAAGAGCGAGAAGGTCGCCGACCTCACCGTGTGCATCCTGGACCGTCCTCGCCACAGCGACCTCGTTGAGCGTGTGCGCGCGGCCGGCGCCCGGATCAAGTTCATCTCTGACGGCGACGTCGCCGGCGCGATCATGGCCGCCCGCGAGGGCACCGGTGTCGACCTGCTCGCCGGTATCGGCGGCACGCCCGAGGGCATCATCGCCGCCTGCGCGATGCGCTGCCTGGGGGGCGAGATTCAGGGCCGACTGTGGCCGCGCGACGCTGCCGAGCGCACCAAGGCGCTCGACGCCGGCCACGACCTCTCGCGCGTCCTCACCACGGGCGACCTCGTCACCGGTGACAACATCTTCTTCTGCGCCACCGGCATCACCGATGGTGAGCTCCTTCAGGGCGTGCGCTACACACCTGAGGGTCCCACCACGCACTCGATCGTCATGCGCAGCAAGAGCGGCACCATCCGCGAGGTCACCAGCGAGCACCGACTCGAGAAATTGGCCTCCTACGCGACCGTCGACTTCCGCGGCGTACCCTCCTGAATCGAGACTGCCGCCCCCGAGCGGCCGTCAAGGCACCGCCCGCGAGGAGTGAAGGAACGACGTGACCGAGTTCGCCTACACCGAGATGCTGCCGCTAGGCCCGGATGAGACGCCGTACCGGCTCGTCACCACCGAGGGTGTCTCCACCCAGCGCCTGGGCGACCGTGACTTCCTCGTCGTCGAGCCGTCGGCCCTGCGCACCCTGGCCTTCGAGGCGATCAAGGACATCTCGCACCTGCTGCGTCCGGGTCACCTCGCGCAACTGCGCCGGATCCTCGACGACCCCGAGGCCAGCGCCAACGACCGCTTCGTCGCCCTGGACCTGCTGAAGAACGCCAACATCGCCGCGGGTGGCGTGCTGCCGATGTGCCAGGACACGGGCACCGCGATCATCATGGGCAAGCGCGGCCAGCAGGTCCTCACCCAGGGTGACGACGAGCGCGACCTCTCGCACGGAGTCTTCGACGCCTACCAGCGGCTCAACCTGCGCTACTCGCAGATGTCGCCGCTGACGATGTGGCAGGAGCGCAACACCGGCACCAATCTGCCCGCACAGATCGAGCTCTACGCCGACACCCACCACGGCAACGAGCAGCAGTACTCCTTCCTGGTCATGGCCAAGGGTGGCGGCAGCGCGAACAAGAGCTACCTGTTCCAGGAGACCGCGGCGCTGCTCAATCCCGAGTCGTTCACCCGGTTCCTCGACGAGAAACTGCGGTCGCTGGGCACCGCGGCGTGCCCGCCGTACCACCTGGCGATCGTCGTCGGCGGCACGAGTGCGGAGTACGCGCTCAAGGTCGCCAAGTACGCCAGCGCCCGCTACCTCGACTCACTCCCGGTGCACGGCTCCGACGAAGGTCGCGCCTTCCGCGACCTGGCCATGGAAGCCGAGGTGCTGGGCCTGACCCAGTCGTTCGGCATCGGTGCGCAGTTCGGCGGCAAGTACTTCTGCCACGACGTGCGGGTGATCCGCCTGCCGCGTCACGGTGCATCGTGCCCCGTCGCCATCGCCGTGTCGTGCTCGGCCGACCGTCAGGCCCTGGCCAAGATCACCGCCGAGGGCGTGTTCCTGGAGCAGCTCGAGCGCGATCCCGCGCACTACCTTCCCGAGCTCACCGACGACCACTTCGACGACGAGGCCGTGCGCATTGACTTGGCCCGTCCGATGGCGGAGATCCGCGCGCAGTTGTCGACGCTGCCGGTGCGCACGCGCGTCGCGCTCACCGGCCCGATGATCGTCGCGCGCGACCTCGCCCACGCGCGCATCAAGGAGATGCTCGAGCGCGGCGAGCCGATGCCGGCGTATCTGCAGGACCACTGCGTCTACTACGCCGGGCCTGCCAAGACCCCGCAGGGCTACGCCTCCGGCTCCTTCGGCCCCACTACGGCCGGTCGCATGGACTCCTATGTCGACCAGTTCCAAAAGGCTGGTGGCTCCTACGTCATGCTCGCCAAGGGCAATCGCAGCAAGGCGGTCACCGACGCCTGCCAGGCCAACGGCGGCTTCTACCTTGGGTCGATCGGTGGCCCGGCCGCACGCCTGGCCCTGGACAACATCCGCAAGGTCGAGGTGCTCGACTTCCCCGAGCTCGGCATGGAGGCGGTCTGGCGTATCGAGGTCGAGGACTTCCCCGCCTTCGTCGT
>CAYFLO010000202.1:0-1318 GCA_964343995.1 uncultured Bifidobacteriaceae bacterium | reverse complement strand
CGCCGAGACGATGCGCCCGGTGGCGCGCACGATTCCGGTCGGCGCACCGAAGGGCTGATCGCCGCTCGCGCTAGAAGCAGGCCACCGATCCGCCGCGCCAATTGCCCTTGCCACGTCCGTGGTTCCACACGGTCCAGAACGCGCGGTCCTGCCAGTAGCGATTCCACGTGTTCATCGGCTTGGTGCGCAGCGCCGCGAGCATGGCCAGGCCGGGCTGGCCGAACTGGACTTTGACCTCCCGAGCCATCATGTAGGTCACTCCGCGCGCCAGGCCTGAGCTGAACTGGTAGGCGCCCTTGAAACGACCGTGGCGGCCGGACGTGTACGTCGTGTGCGACTCCCGCTCCATGATGCACGCGCGCGTCGCCTCGTCGGCCGGCACATACGACGCACCCTGGTACAGGCTCATCATGAAGCCCTTGCCGTCCTTCGCCACGCCCTCACCGTTGGCGAATGCCAGCTCACGGGGGATCCGCTGGGCCTCGTCCACCGGCGGGACGGTCGTGGTGGCCTGGGCCCGGGCCACGGTGGCCGCGGCCTCTCCTTGAGCTTTCGCGGCGCGGGCCTTGGCCGCGGCGATGGCGCGGGCGCGCGCCTCGGCCCGGGCCTTCGCCAGTGCCTTCGCCTTGGCGGCCTTCGCCTTCGCGAGCGCAGCGCGCTGCTTCTTGGTGAGGTGCTTCTTCTTGGCCGCCGCTTTCTTTGCCGCGGCCTTCTTGGCCGCGGCCTTCTTCGCGGCTGCCTTCTTCGCCGCGGCTGAGGTCGACTTCTCGTCCTTGGGCGGCTTCTTGGCCGCAGGCACCTGGCCCACCGGGACGACACCCGGCCGGATGCCGAGCGTCTGGGCACCGGCACCGGGAGCGACGCCCGCCCCGAGCCCCCAGATCAGGCCGCCGGCCACCAGCCCGACGACGGCCGTGCGCAGCGCCCGCATGGCGTCAACGGTGCATCAGGGCCGGGGTTCTGTCACCCAGCAGCCCGTCCCATGATTGATGGCGTAATCGGGCATACGGGACGAATTTCCTGCCACAACGAGGGCATCGCTCACGTCGGCGTGATCGGCGTCACACCCCTGCCCACAGGACCGTCCGAGGGGACAGACCGTGGTCTGAGCGAGTCAGACCTGGATGTCCTCGAGCATCTCGGTGACCAGGGCGGCGATGGGTGAGCGCTCGGACCGGGTGAGGGTGACGTGCGCGAACAGCGGATGGCCCTTGAGCTTCTCCACCACCGCGACGACACCGTCGTGCCGGCCCACGCGCAAGTTGTCGCGCTGGGCGACGTCGTGGGTGAGCACGACCCTGCTGTCGCGACCGATGCG
>CAYFLO010000201.1:0-3867 GCA_964343995.1 uncultured Bifidobacteriaceae bacterium | reverse complement strand
TCGCCGCAGGACGAGACGACACTCTTCCGATGCTCACGGGCATCCGCCTGGAGATCAACGGCAGCACGCTGACGCTTGCGGCAACGGATCGCTACCGCTTGGCGGTGCGGGAGTTCAGTTGGTCCCCTCAGAGTTCCTCCGCATCCTCCGAACACCTCATCCCCGCCCGAACCCTGGCCGATATCGCCAAGTCCCTGGCCGGGGTCGACGACGTCACGTTGGCGCTGTCGTCAGGGGGTACCGGCGAGGGTCTCATCGGATTCGAGGGAGGGGGACGACGTACGGCCTCACGCCTTCTTGACTTTGACTTCCCCAAGTACCGCACCCTGCTGCCCACGGAGTCGTCCTGCGTGGCAACAGTTGAGACGGCGGAACTCATCGACGCCGCCAAGCGTGTGGCCTTGGTGGCCGAACGCAACATGCCGATCCGGCTGTCCTTCTCCGGCAGTGAGGTGAGCCTGGAGGCGGGAGCCATGGAGGAGGCGCAGGCCAGCGAGGCGATCGAGGCCCGCGTCGATGGTGATCCGATCGAGATCGCCTTCAATCCACAGTTCCTGCTCGACGGCCTTGCCGCGGTGGCGTCACCTCAGGTGATGTTCTCCTTCCTGCAGTCCAACCGCCCTGCGGTCCTCATGGGTGTGGATGCAGAGACAGGCCAGGCGAAGGCGGAGTACAAGTACCTGCTCATGCCTGTGCGCCTCACCGGCTGATCCACTCCACGCAGTGCTCGTCTCGCGTGTCCGGCTCACGGACTACCGCTCCTACCCGTCGGTCGACATTGCGCTGGAACCAGGTGTCACGACGCTCGTCGGTGCCAACGGACAGGGCAAGACCAATCTCGTCGAAGCGATTGGCTATGCGGCCACATTGAGCAGCCACCGGGTCGCCACTGATGCACCGCTGGTGCGCGAAGGTGCGCAGCGTGCCGTCATCGGTGTCGATGCCGTCCGCGATGACCGCGATGTGCTGGTGGAGATCGAGATCACCCCGGGGCGTGCCAATCGCGGACGACTCAATCGCTCACCGGTCACCCGGGTGCGCGATGTGCTGGGTGTCGTGCGTACCGTCCTGTTCGCACCCGAGGACCTGGCGCTGGTGAAGTCCGACCCCAGCGAGCGGCGACGTTTCCTCGATGAGGTTCTCATCCAACGGGCCCCGCGACTGCAGGGTGTGAAGTCCGACTACGAGCGCGTGCTCAAGCAGCGCAATGCACTGCTGAAGTCAGCGGCAACAGCCCGACGCAATGCGCCCGACGCCATGATCGCGACGCTGGAGGTCTGGGACGAGCAACTCGCGGAGGCAGGAGCCCAGCTGCTGCAGGCGCGCACCGCACTGCTGGTCGACCTCGAGCCACGGGTGGCCACCGCCTATGCCGGCATTGCCGGCCCGGATATGCCGGTGCAGTTGGAGTACGAATCGTCGGTGGCGACCCCGGTCACACCGACGGCACAGGAGTGGAAGACCTCGATGCTCGAGGCGATCAGCGCGCGCCGCAAGGACGAACTGGATCGCGGAGTGTCCCTCGTGGGTCCGCATCGCGACGACGTGCGGATCAGTCTGGAAGGCCGACCGGCACGGGGTTTCGCGTCGCACGGGGAGTCGTGGTCACTGGCACTGGCGCTGCGGCTGGCGAGCCTGGAGGTGCTGCGCTCCGACGGTGATGAGCCGATCCTCATCCTTGACGATGTGTTCGCTGAACTCGACAGCCAGCGTCGACGCCATCTCATCGAGCAGGTGATGCAGTCACCGCAGGTGCTCATCACCGCGGCCGTTCCCGCCGATGTGCCCGACGAGGTCGGCGGCCAGCGCCTCACCGTCACACGCGGGAGGATCGAGCGTGGCTGAGACTCCCCCACCACCGGACGATGCCGCGGCGCGCGAGGCCCTGCGCCGCATCGTCGGATCGACCGCACCGTCCAAGCCCGCACGCCGTCGACGTCCGCGCGCGACCACCGGTCGTGATCCCATGACGCTGGGCGAGGGCATCGACCAGTTGGTGACCGACCAGGGCTGGCAGGAGCGGGCCGACGTTGCCCGGCTGGTCTCGGGATGGTCGGGGATCGTGGGGGACGACGTCGCAAGTCATGTGACCCCGGCGGGTTTCGACAACGGCGAACTCGTGCTCCAGGCCGACTCCACGGCCTGGGCCACCCAGGTCCGCATGCTCCTTCCCACCCTTCGCGCCGCTATCGACGAGGCCGTCGGAACAGGGGTGGTGGAGCGGATCACCGTGCGGGGGCCGCAGGGGCCGTCCTGGGTCGCCGGTCCCCTTCGGGTCAAAGGCCGAGGACCCCGCGACACTTACGGCTAGGCGACGATTCAGGGCACCTGGCGAGCCCTGGACCCATATCTCCATAGACCATGGTGTTGGTGGGGGGTGCAATCGGCCACACCGGCACTCACGCCCCATGTCGCGTGGAACGGCTCACGGCGAGCAGATAGACTGCTGACAAGCCCGCGTCCACCGGCCAGCCCGGCCGATTCCCTGTGGACAGCGGGCGGTTCGTGTCCAGCGGAGGTCCCGTGTCGTACGACGCCAGCGCCATCACCGTCCTGGAAGGCCTCGACGCCGTCCGTAAGCGACCGGGCATGTACATCGGCTCCACGGGCGAGCGCGGCCTGCACCACCTGGTCTACGAGGTCGCCGACAACTCCGTCGACGAGGCCATGGCCGGCTACGCCACCACGATCCAGATCACCCTCCTCGCCGATGGTGGTGTGCGCGTCATCGACGACGGTCGTGGAATCCCTGTCGACGAGCACCCCACCGAGAAGCGCCCGGCGGTCGAGGTCGTCCTCACCGTGCTGCACGCCGGTGGCAAGTTCGGAGGCGGCGGGTACTCGGTGTCCGGCGGCCTGCACGGTGTCGGCGTGTCCGTCGTCAACGCGCTGTCGACGCGCCTGGATGTCGAGGTGCGCCGTGACGGCTACGTCTACCGGCAGACCTACAAGCACGGCGCCCCCACCGCACCGCTGGCCAAAGGCGAGAAGACCAAGGAGACCGGCACCACAGTCACGTTCTGGGCCGACGGCGACATCTTCGAGACGACGCACTACGACTTCACCACACTGGCCCGCCGCTTCCAGGAGATGGCCTTCCTCAACAAGGGCCTGACGATTGAGCTCATCGATGAGCGCGATGTGGTGGTCGTCGACTCCGACGACGATGTCGTCGAAGGTGAGGAGCAGGTGCGGGCCGTGCGCTACCACTACGACGGTGGCATCTCGGACTTCGTGCGCCACATCAACGCCAGCAAGGGCGTGGCCAATCCCAGCGTCATCACGCTGGCCTCCGAGACCGATGAGCGCAGCATGAGCGCCGACATCGCCATGCAGTGGAACACCACGTACTCGGAGTCGGTCTACACCTTCGCCAACACGATCAACACCACTGAGGGCGGCACACACGAGGAGGGATTCCGCGCGGCACTGACGAGCCTGGTCAACAAGTTCGCCCGCGAGTGGAACATCCTGAAGGAGAAGGACGCCAACCTCAGTGGCGAGGACGTACGCGAAGGCCTCACCGCGATCGTCAGCGTCAAGCTCGCCGAGCCGCAGTTCGAGGGCCAGACCAAGACCAAGCTCGGCAACACGGAGATGAAGACCTTCGTGCAGAAGGTCGTCAACGACCAACTGGGTGAGTGGTTCGAGAAGAACCCGGCCGAAGGCAAGGAGATCGCCCGCAAGTCGGTCAATGCCGCCACCGCGCGCATCGCCGCGCGCAAGGCCCGCGATCTCGCCCGCAACCGCAAGGGTCTCCTGGGCGGCGCCGGTATGCCCGGCAAGCTGATCGACTGCTCCAGCCGCGAGCCGGAGGAGTGCGAGGTCTTCATCGTCGAGGGTGATTCCGCCGGCGGTTCCGCGCGG
>CAYFLO010000200.1:0-3888 GCA_964343995.1 uncultured Bifidobacteriaceae bacterium | reverse complement strand
GCGTCCTGAAGACTCTGCTCCAGGTCGAAGTACAGGCCGGGGCTCACCCGGACGGTGGTGCGCACGATGCCCAGGGCGACGGCGTCGTTGAGGAGGCGGGAGATACGGGACTGCGAGAGGCCGAGCTCCTCGGCAACCTTGCTCTGCTTCATCGAGCGCACGTGGTAGAGCCAGGCCACCCGGGTGATGAGGCGAAGGGTCTCCGGGTCAGGAGGCACCACGAGACCCGGGCGCTCCTTCTCGGCTGCTCGCTTCGCCATGATCCCTCTCTAGGGGGTTGTTCGCTCTGACTAGTAATGTTAGCATAGAATATCAATTCAGCAAGGGGTATCGGACCTCCGAAATACCCACGGAAGGACGCTCATGCCGACGCTGACCAGCCTCGCGCGGGTGCGTGAGGAACTCGCCCGGCACGATGCCGCCGGTGCCCTGCAGCCATGCCTTCTGCGCGACCTCGTCGTCGGATCCGATGCGCTCGATCGACTCCCCGATGTCGTGCGCTCGTGCACACCGGCCCTGTCATCTCCCTACATCGTGCTGCTCGTCGACGAGACCCGCATCGTCCGTGGTGAGCGCGACGTGAAGGAGTGGGCACGTCAGCTGCTGGCGCCCGTCGGAGTTGTGCGCACGGTCGTTCTGTCCGACGGTCACAGCGAACTCCATGTCACCGACGACGTCGTGCAGCAGGCGATCTCCGGATCAACCGATGCTGAGGTTCTCGTCGCGTTGGGCGGCGGAACGATCAGCGACATCGCCAAGCTCGTCGCTCAAGCTCGTCCAGGAATTCCGCTCGTGACGGTCATGACTGCTGCGTCCGTTGATGGCTACACCGATGACGTGTCGGTGACACTCAAGGACGGCGTCAAGCGCACGGTTCCGTCGGTGTGGCCCACGGTCGTGCTGGCTGACGCCCAGACGGTGGCGCAGGCCCCCGCCCGGATGAATCGGGCCGGCTACGGCGAGATGACGTCGATGTACGTCGCCCCGGCTGACTGGCGACTGGCGTGCCTCCTGGGGATCGATCCCAGCTATCACCCCGCGCCGGTCCACCTGCTCTCGCAACTGTCGGCACCGCTCGACGCGTGTGCGAGCGGCGTCGCCGAGGGTGACCCGGATGCCGTGGAGGAGCTCACCTGGGCACTGGCCCTTCGCGGGATCGTCACCGGCGTGGCCGGCACCACCGCAAGTCTGTCCGGTGTGGAGCACCTGGTGAGCCACATGCTCGACCTGCGCGCGGCTGAGCTCGGTCTGCCCACGGGCCTGCACGGTGAGCAGGTGGGTGTCGGCTCGGTCATCGCGGCATGTGCATGGGAGCTCCTCGCTGATCGGCTGGCGGCGAATCCGCACGCCCGCGTCACCGATGCGGCGCTCGATGCTGATGCGGCACGGGCACGCGTGGAATCGGCATTCCTGAGCCTTGATCCGACCGGCCGCATCGGCGCGGAGTGCTGGCGTGACTACGCGCGCAAACTCCAGGCGATCACCGCACAGCGCGCGCTCATTGATGACATCCTCGCGACATGGTCGGCGCACGAGCCAGAGCTCCGCGGCCTGGCGCGTCCGTCCGCGGTCATCGCCCGCGGCCTTCGCTCAGCCGGGGCCTCGGCCACGTTCGCCGACCTCGAGCCCGAGGTGTCGGCCGATGTGGCGCGCTGGGTTGTGGCCCACTGCGCGCTCATGCGCAACCGCTTCACCGTGGTCGACCTGCTCACGATCCTGGGCTGGTGGGAGGACGACGACGTGACTGAGGTGCTGGCACGGGTCGAGCAGGCCGTGGGTGCGGTGACGGCATGAGCGGCGATCTCGTCGTCGGTGTCGACTGCTCGACGACCGCGGCCAAGGCCATCGTCTGGAACAGCGAGGGTCGCGCGGTGTCGTCTGCGCGCATCCCGTATGAGCTCAGTCAGCCGCAGCCGGGGTGGGGCGAGCAGAACGCCGAGGACTGGTGGACGGCGTTCGGCGGTGTGGTGCGACGCGCGGTGCAGACCGTCGACGCCAACCGTGTGGCAGCCCTGTGCCTCACCCACCAGCGCGAGTCGTTCGTGTGCCTGGACGCCCAGGGCCAGCCGATGCGTCCGGCGATGCTGTGGCTTGACGGCCGGGCCACGCAGGAGGTCGACGAGCACGGAACGGCCGAGGTGCACCGCATCACCGGCAAGCCGCCGAACCCCACACCCGGCTGGTACAAGCTTCTGTGGCTGCAGGCCCATGAGCCCGAGACCATCGCCCGGGTGGGCAAGGTCGTCGACCTGCACGGATTCATCGTCCACCGCCTCACCGGGCAGTGGTTCACCTCGATCGCCTCGGCCGATCCGCTCGGCCTGGTCGATCTCGCCACCGGCGACTACGACGACGGGCTGCTGGCCGCGTGCGGTCTCACCCGCGCCCACATGCCTGCGCTCGTCGCTCCCGGCACGGTCATCGGACCGGTCCTTGACGACATCGCCGACGATCTCGGCCTGCGCCGCGGCACCCTGGTGATCGCGGGAGCCGGCGACGGTCAGGCCGCGCAACTGGGCACGGGCATCACGTCACCGGGCGCGTCGTTCCTCAACCTCGGCAGCGGGATCGTGTCGGGCACGGTGAGCCAGGACTACTCCTATGGCCGCGAGTACCGCACGATGTGCGCGGCGACGCCCGGGAGTTTCAGCCTGGAGACGTTCATGGGAGGCGGCACGTTCAACCTCACCTGGTTCGTCGAGCGGTTCTCGGCCGTCGACCCGCGTGCCCTCGGTCTGGACGTGTCGGCTGAATCGATCCTGGAGGCGGCGGCCGCGCAGCTGCCGCCGGGCAGCCAGGGACTCATGGTGCTGCCGTACTGGACCGGCGCCCTCACGCCCTACTGGGACTACGACGCCCGCGGCGTGATCCTGGGCCTCACCGGTGCGCACGGAAAATCGCACGTCTACCGCGGTCTTCTGGAGGGCATCGCCTTCGAGCAGCGCTTCCTCACCGAGGGCCTGGTGTCGGTGCTCCCCGACCCGGTCGACCGCATCGTCGTACTGGGCGGCGGCTCCAAGAGCCCGGTGTGGTGCCAGATCATCGCCGACGTCATGCGCCGGCCCGTCGAGGTTGTCCGCGAGCCGGAGAGCACCTGCCTGGGTGCCGGCATGCTCGCGTCGGCGGCCGTGGGTGTGCACGCATCGATCCCCGCGGCGGCGACAGCGATGAGCGGGGTGTCGCGCCGCTACGAACCGCAGCCCGAGGCTTCGCAGGCGTACGACCGGCTCTTCGATGTCTACCGTGATATCTATCCGTCACTGCAGCCGCTGTTCGGGCGTCTCAACGCGGCACAGCCCGCGGCGACGGTGCACTCGTGAGTGCGACTGCCACGGCCGTGCGCACCTACAGCGGCTACCTGTTCGACCTTGACGGCACGATCTACCTGGGCAACGAGTTGCTGCCGGGGATCGGTGACTTCCTCACTCGCCTGCGTGAGTCCGGGCGACGGGCGGTGTTCCTGTCGAACAACCCCACCAAGGATCCGGACATGTACGCCGAGAAGCTGAGTGCCCTGGGCATCCCGACGCTTCCGCAGGACGTCGTCAATCCGCTGGTCACCCTGGCGGCGTGGCTGCGACGTGAGGCCCCCGGATCCCGCGTGTTCGTGCTGGGCTCCGAACCGCTGCGTCGAGCCGTGGCGAATGCCGGCTGCACGCTGAGTGAGGATCCGCAGGAGATCGATGTCGTCGTGGCGAGTTACGACACCACGTTCGACTACCGCAAGTTGCAGATCGCCTTTGATGCGCTCTGGCTGCATCGACGCGCGCGGCTGGTGACGACGAACCCCGACGCGTACTGCCCGATGCCGGGCGGCCGCGGCGAGCCGGACTCTGCGGCGATCATCGCCGCGATCGAGGCGTGCACGGGCGTGCGCTGCGAGGTCAA
>CAYFLO010000199.1:0-3912 GCA_964343995.1 uncultured Bifidobacteriaceae bacterium | reverse complement strand
CGGGGCACCAGCCGCGGACGCCAGAGTCGGGTCACCCCCTCCGACGAGCCACACGTCGGTGTCGCTCACCTTCACCGTCGTCGGGATACGCGAAGTGGGGCCTAACACGGTGAGCGCGGCAACAGCGGTGGCGAGCTTGGCATTCGATGCGGGCACGCGCGCGACACCGGAGCGCAGGTCGTACAGCACCGTGCCGGTGGCGGGGTCGACGATGAGGGCCGAGCCTCGCGCGAGTGCAGCGCGAGCAGCTGGACCGATCGCGGCGGTCACGCCCGCGGGCGTCGGGGCACGTCCGGCGTTCGCCGGCAGCGGGGCCGGAACACCGGAGTCGGCCCAGGCCGGTGCGATCGTCAGCGCGAACGCAAGAAGAGTGGACGTGGCGACGAGGCAACGGCGCATCACGTCACCTCCCGCCCACGGCGGCGTCGGCGAGTGCCGAGCGCCTGCGGTGGGAAGGCTAGGAGGACGCCGGCGACGCCGCGCCGCTGGGGGCGACGCCTGCGGGGACCGTCCCATCCGACGGCACTGCCGTCGGCGACGGGTTGTGCTGCACGGCCAGGGTGCGGGCCTTGATGCGGATCGGCTCCGGCAGCGGGGTGTTCCCGGTGCCGGCGATCGCTCCCTGGCCGTTCAGCGTGACGTCGTACAGGAACGTCGACATCGGCAGGTGGTCGGTGCCGTTGTCGCACGCGAGCATGTGCGCATATCCCTGAACCGGCCAGCCGACCATCGCCTCGCCGGAGGGCAGCACGATCTTGGCGGCAGCCGCATCGAAGGTGTCGGCATTCGGCACGCCGCCGAGGGCCGGGGCCGCCGCGATATTGCCCTGCGCATCGACGGTGAGGGTCGTCGCGCCCGCGCCGATCGCCAGCTGCTGGGCGTTGGTGGGATCCATCGCGGTGCCGTTGACCGCCAGGGCCGGAACCGCCAACGAGGCACCGAGCGCCACCGACGTGGGAAGCACGGCGACGGATCCGGGAGCATCAGTGAGGGCGGTGAGGAGGTCGTCGGTCGTCGCCACCTGGGTACCGGCCTTCAGGGTGCCGGTGACTCCCGACGTCCATGCGCCGGGCGCGGCCTTGGCGAGGTACGCGGTCATGGCGGCCACGGCGCCGTCGGGGTCCTTCAGCGAGACCACCGTGATGTCGCCCAAGGACGACAGGTCCATGCCCTCGTTGCCCTTGGCGAACACCGGATCGGACCACGAGGTAACCGTGCCGGACAGGATCCCGGCGATCGCCTCGGGCGTGAGGGTCACCGTCTCCATGCCCGGTCCGTTGACGGCCAGTCCTACTCCATAGGCGAAGGCGGGGGCGTAGACGACCTTGCCGGTGGAGCAGGCGGCTGCGGCGAAGGCCTTGGTGTCCGCATCCGTGGGCGCGGTACCGATGAGGGCGAACGAAGCGGCGGTGCCATCCGCGGCTGCCGTCACACCCTGCTGCGGGCACAGTCCCATGAGGCCGGTGTTGAGGGCGTCGATGACCGACGTCATCCAACCGGGAGCCGAGGCCGGCTGCGCGGACTGGTAGCAGGTGAAGTGCTGCTCGGCCTGGGCCGCGAGCACATCGGGGGGCATCGGCGGTGTGCACGCGCTCAGCGCCACGGCCAGCCCTGTTGCAGAAGCGGCGAGGACGATGCCCCGGATCGACTGGGATCTCCGGAGCATCGTCCTCGTCCTCACTTCTGGTGTCGCGCCCGAACGCACCGGGCCGACGTGGATCAGGTGGAGCGGGAACCTACTTGATGGTGGCCGCGAGCTTCAGGGCCGTCTGCAGAACCGCACCACCCACCGGCACGTAGCCGAGCTGCGCCGCGCGCGCCGGGCCACACTTGCCGATGATGTACGACTCGAACTGACGCACGCCCAGGCCGTTGGGGCCGTTGCCGTCGGTACGACCGAGGCCGTAGCTGAAGATGACCGCGGGGTAGGCGCCCTTGAGCTTGACGTTGTAGTTGAGCTTGACCAGGCCATTCGGCTGCACATCGGTCTGGAGAGCCAGGGTCTTGCCGGCCGACTGCACCGACGGGGCCACGAACTCGCCCAGCGCGTTCTGGATGCGGGCGACCGGGTAGCCCTTGGCGTCGGAGTAGTCGACGTAGCCGATGGCGCCGGCGGTGCCATTGACGGTGGCGATCAGCGTCGCACTGTCCTTGGCCGACAGGGCCGTGGCCGGCGGCTTGCCACCGGGGAATGCGGTGGAGAAGTCGTCCTTGACGGCGGAGAAGATCGTCGGGGCCCACGCGTTGAGGTACTGCAGCGTGTTGTTCGACGTGCCGGAGTTGCCGGCGCGATACACAACGGTGATCGCCTGGGCGGGGATCTGCTTGGCGATCAGCGGGTTGTCGGCAAGGATCTCCGGGGCGTTCCACATGGTGATGTTTCCACCGAGGATCTTGGCCAGCGTGGTCTGCTTGAGCTGGATCGACGAGCCCAGAGTCTTCTGCGTGGTGGTGCTGCGCAGGTTGATCGGGAACGCGATCGCGCCACCGATGTTCGGCACGTAGGTCCAGGTCCACGACTGAGTGGCCGCACCGTCGGCGTACTTGGAGTCGGTCTGGGCATAGACGAACGTGCCCTTGGCGAAGTTGCTCTTGCCGGTGCCCGAGCCGGTGCTCTGGTACTGGATGTTGAAGTTGTCGTTGACGTTCTTCTGCCCCGATGCGGCGTTGAAGTCGGCACGGCAGGCCTCGATGAACGGGTACGGGAACGACGCGCCACCACCGGAGATGGTCTCAGCGGCATGGGCGGACGGAGCAAGAGCGAGGACCGACGCAGCTGCTGCCGCGCTGGCGAGGATCGCGAGAGTGCGACGCACATGGACTCCTTGAGTGAGGGATGAATCGAACGTCACGAACGTAGAAGCGTCAGGTTGCGCGACGGAGAGTCGGACGTGACGGACATCGGGACTTCGGGTGAACATCGCGTGACGCGATGAACACCCGGTTAACCGAAGCGCCCGTTGACGTAGTCCAGTGTGCGCTGATCCTGCGGGTTGGCGAAGATCTCCGTCGTCGGCCCCTGCTCCACCACGTGCCCCGGATTGCCGTCGGTGGCCAGGAAGAAAGCGGTGTAGTCGGCCACGCGCACCGCCTGCTGCATGTTGTGGGTGACGATGACGATGGTGATCGACTTCGACAACTCGCGAATCGTCTCCTCGATCTTCAGCGTCGAGCCCGGATCGAGCGCCGAGCAGGGCTCGTCCATGAGCAGCACGTGCGGCTGTACCGCGAGCGACCGGGCGATCACCAGGCGCTGCTGCTGCCCGCCGGAGAGCTCACCGGCGGCATGGCCAAGGCGGTCCTTGACCTCGTTCCACAGACCGGCCGCGGTGAGGGTCTCCTCGACGATCTCGTCGTGGTTCGCACGCTTGAGCCCGGAGAGCTTCAGGCCCGAGAGCACGTTGCCGCGGATGGTCATGCTCGGGAACGGATTGGGCTTCTGGAAGACCATGCCGACCTTCAGCCGGATGTGGACCGGATCGACCTTCGGGTCGTAAATGTCCTGGCCCTCGTAGAGCACCTCACCGGCGAGCGCGGCGCCGGGGATGAGCTCGTGCAGGCGGTTCAGCGTGCGGATGAAGGTCGACTTGCCGCAGCCGGATGGCCCGATGATCGCCGTGGTCGTGCGCTTGGGGAAGTCGATGCTCACACCCTCGAGCACCTTGCGCTGCCCGAACCACACCGACACGTCCTTGGCCTGCATCTCGATGGGACGGTCGGCCTCGACGGACGAGGTCATCGCCGCATCGATGGCCTTGGCCGTGACATCCTCGAACTCGGCAGTGGACATCTTCTTCTCCTATCGGCCCCGACGTCGCGACGTCAGGATTCGGGTGGTGACGAACAGGATCGTGACAAGGACCATGAGCACGAGGGCCGCGCCCCACGCCCGCGCGACCGCGTCGGGGTAGG
>CAYFLO010000198.1:0-3940 GCA_964343995.1 uncultured Bifidobacteriaceae bacterium | reverse complement strand
CGAACGCCCAAGGGGGAGAACTGGGCGACGTTGGTGGGTGAGGACCCTTCGTGCCTGGCAGCACTCCTGGCGCACCTCGACAACGAGGTGGGTGTCGACGGAATCACCGTGCCCGAAGCGGCCTATGCCCACGTGCCCGAGAGTCAGCGCGGCCGTGACCCGGGCCACTGGTCGCTGTGGTTCCTGGACAACGCGACGCCCGTGAGACCGTCGCGGGCAGTAGCGCTTGACGACGACGATCCGCGCATCGCCCCACTCCTGGTGCACTCGCCATCGTCGTACATCGGTCCCGATCACCCGGACGTGCGCCGCTGGGTGGGAGTCGTGGAGGGCGACCGGTTGGTGTCGGTGGGCGCGCACCTGGTTGATCGCGGCGATGCCGCACACCTGGTGAGCATCTGCACCGACCCGAGCGAGCGCGGTCGTGGCGCGGCAGCTGAGGTCGTCAGCGGTCTCGTGCGGGCCGCGCGATCCGACGGCTGCCCGATCGTGGAGCTGGAGATGTACGTCGCCAACAGCGCGGGGGCATCCCTGTACCGCCGTCTGGGATTCGTCGAGCATGGCCGCTACTTCTCCTGGCTGATCGCCTCCGGGAGCGAGCCGTCACTGGTGGAATTGCTCGCATGACGCTCTTCGACGCCGCCGGTACGGGCGGTCCGGCGCCGCTGGCCGCGCGCATGCGACCGCGCAGCGTCGATGAGGTGGTGGGGCAGGGGATCGCCCTCGCGCAGGGATCACCACTGCGATCCCTGCTCGAGTCGTCGGGACCCGGGGTCTCGGTTGTCCTGTGGGGCCCCCCGGGTACCGGCAAGACCACGCTCGCGAGCCTGCTGTCGTCGGCCAGTGGGCGGCACTTCGTTGAACTGTCGGCCGTGACCGCGGGCGTCAAGGATGTGCGCGAGGTCATCGATCGGGCGCGCGACACCCGTGCAGTCACCGGGGTGGGCACGGTGCTGTTCGTTGATGAGGTGCACCGGTTCAGTAAGAGTCAGCAGGACGCCCTTCTGCCTGCGGTGGAGAACGGCTGGGTGACCCTCGTGGCCGCCACGACGGAGAATCCGTCCTTCTCGGTGATCGCGCCCCTGCTCTCGCGAAGTGTGCTGGTGACGCTCCAGCCTTTGACCGATGACGACATCCGCACTCTGGTGGAGCGGGCGGTCGCTGATGAACGCGGGCTTGCGGGCGCCGTGGGGATCGATGACGAGGCGGTCGATCACCTCGTGCGCACGGCCAGTGGTGACGCCCGGCGCGCGCTCACCGGTCTTGAGGCCGCGGCCCTGGCCACCCAAGCTGATGGCGGTGATGTCATCGGGCTGGATCGCGTTGAGGCGGCCGTGCAGCGCGCCGCCATCGTCTACGACCGGGACGGCGACCAGCACTACGACATCATCAGCGCCTACATCAAATCGATGCGCGGAAGTGATCCCGATGCGGCGCTGCACTACCTGGCGCGCATGCTGGAGGCCGGTGAGGATCCCCGCTTCGTCGCCCGTCGCATCATGATCCTGGCCAGTGAGGACATCGGCATGGCCGATCCCAGCGTGCTTCAGACCGCCGTGGCGGCTGCGCAGGCGGTGGCGCTGGTGGGCATGCCCGAGGCGGCGATCATCCTGGCGCACGCCACGATCCACGCGTCCCTGGCGCCGAAGTCCAATGCTGTGGTGACCGCCATCGGCGAGGCGTCGGCGGACGTGCGTCGCGGTGCCATCGGTCGAGTCCCACCGCACCTGCGCGACGCGCACTACCCGGGGGCCAGTGGGCTCGGCCACGGTCGCGACTACGTCTACCCCCATGACCTGCCCGGAGGTGTGGCCGCGCAGCAGTACCTACCCGACCCGCTTGCCGGCCGCCAGTACTACCGTCCGACGCGTCACGGGTCCGAGGCCGGATGGGCCGATGTGCTGGCCCGCCTGGAGGCGTTGCGGTCGGATGGACCTGCGAACGGCGACGACTAGGCTCACCCCCCATGCGACGTCTGGTTTGGGTAGCCGTGGGTGCGGCCGGGGGCATCTGGGCCTACCGCACGGCCGTGCGCCTGCGCGACGACGCTCGTGAGCGTGGCCTGGTGGTCACCGCCCAGGAGGCCGGGCTGTCGGCTGCTGCGACCGTGGCGCATGCCCGTGAACTGGCGGCGCGACTCACGACTCCACGGGCCGCTGACGTGTCGACATCCGGTCATGCCGCCGCTCGGGTGCTGGCCACGCGAGAAGGGCGCTGACAATGGACTCCGCGGAGATCCGCAGTCGGTTCCTGCGGTACTTCGCCGACCGCGGCCATCAGGTCGTGCCGTCGGCCCCACTGCTGCTCGACGACCCCACGCTGCTGTTCGTCAACGCGGGCATGGTGCCGTTCAAGCCGTACTTCCTGGGCGAGGCCCCGGCGCCTTACCCGCGCGCGACAAGTGTTCAGAAGGTCGTGCGCACCCTGGACATCGAGGAGGTCGGCAAGACGACCCGGCACGCCTCGTTCTTCCAGATGGCCGGCAACTTCAGCTTCGGTGACTACTTCAAGGAGGGGGCGATCCCCTTCGCGTGGGAGCTGCTCACCTCGTCGACCGCCGATGGTGGCTACGGCTTCCCCGAGGATCGCCTCTGGGTCACCGTCTACGACGACGATGACGAGGCCATCGAGATCTGGCATCGGGTGGCTGGTCTGCCCTACGACCGCATCCAGCGCCGCGGCCCCAAGGACAACTACTGGTCGATGGGTGTTCCCGGCCCCGGCGGTCCGTGCTCGGAGATCTACTACGACCGGGGGCCGGCGTTCGGCCGCGAGGGTGGCCCCGTTGCCGACGAGGACCGCTACCTGGAGGTCTGGAACCTCGTCTTCATGCAGGACGAGCTGTCGCAGGTGCGCTCCAAGGAGGACTTCGACATCCTGCGACCGCTGCCGGCGAAGAACATCGACACCGGCATGGGCCTGGAGCGCATGGCCGCTCTGCTCCAGGGCGTCGACAACATCTACGAGATCGACACCACCCGCGGCATCCTCGACCGTGCCAGCGAGTTGAGCGGGACCCCGTACGGGCGCGCGGAGAAGTCCGACGTGGCGCTGCGGGTCGTGGCCGACCACGCACGCACCTGCGCCTTCCTCATCGGCGATGGCGTCATCCCCGGCAATGAGGGACGCGGTTATGTGCTGCGACGTCTGATGCGCCGGGTCGTGCGCATGATGCGCGTCCTTGGTGCACATGAGCCCACCATGGGTGACCTCATCGACACCACGGTGCTGTTCATGGCCCCGCAGTACCCCGAGCTCAATGACGAGCACCGGCGCATCCGCCAGGTCGCCGTGGCCGAGGAGGAGGCGTTCCTGCAGACCCTGCGCACCGGAACGACGATCTTCGACACGGCCGTGGCGCAGGTGCGCGCGGCGGGAGGGTCGACCCTTCCGGGCGATCAGGCTTTCGCGCTGCACGACACCTACGGGTTCCCGATCGCACTCACCCTGGAGATGGCCGCCGAGCAGGGCCTTCAGGTCGACGAGGAGGGCTTCCGGGCGCTCATGAGCCAGCAGCGCGAGCGGGCCAAGGCTGATGCCCGCGAGCGCAAGAGCGGATTCGCGGCGACCACGGCCTACCGCGAGATCCTCGACGCTGGCGGCACCACGTCGTTTCTGGGGTACACCGACTGGCAGTGCGAGGCCACCGTTCTGGGCATCGTTCGCGACGGAGAGGGTGTTCCGGTTGCGCGTGTGGGGGAGCACGTGGAGGTCGTTCTCGACCGCACGCCGTTCTACGCGGAGGCCGGTGGCCAGCTGGGTGACCACGGACGCCTCGTCGGCTCCGATGGCACCGTCGTGCAGGTCTACGACGTGCAGACACCGTTCGCGGGCCTTTTCCTGCATCGTGGTGTGGTCGAGGCCGGGGAACTCGTCGCCGGTTCGACCGTCATGGGCGAGGTCGACGTCGCTCGTCGCAAGGCCATCTCGCGGGCCCACA
>CAYFLO010000197.1:0-3942 GCA_964343995.1 uncultured Bifidobacteriaceae bacterium | reverse complement strand
GCGCGCAACGCCTCGACGCGAGCCGAGCCCGAGGATCCCTAGGGCAACCAGAACGAGCACGACGCCGCCCCATCCTGCGCCACCGATGGACTCCCCCAGCACGACCACCGCGAGCACGGTCGCGACGACCGGCTCCATGAGGTTCAGCGTGGCGATGGATCCCGGTGGCAGAACCGACAGACCGATGCCGAACAGGATGTAGGCCACGGTCGTGGTGGCCAGCCCCAGCCACAGCACCTCGACGACGCCTGCCGCAGACAGCCACCACGACGACGTCACCGCGAACGGCAGCAGGGCGATGGCACCCAGGGTGAAGGACGCGGTGACGACGGAGGTGGCGGGGTGGCCCTGTCGCGCCAGCCGCACGCCGATGACGGTGTAGATCGCGTAGCAGGTGCCCGCACCGATGGCGCAGGCGATTCCACCGGCGTTGGCATGATCGCCCGGGTCGCCGGCCAGGAGCACGACACCGATGACCGCGATGACGGTGGACACCAGCCACAGCCAGCCGGGTGCGCCTTCACGCAGGATCCATCCCAGCACTCCGGCGAGGAACGGGGCGAAGGCCAGCGACACCAGCGTGCCGATCGCCACGCCGGTGAGGTGCGCGCCGAGAAAGAACAGCGCCTGGTAGCCCGCGACCGCAGCGCCCATCACCCACGTGAGGGGCATGCGCCACAGTCGCAGCAGGCTCGCGCCGCCACCGCGCCACAGCACGAAGACGAGCAGGCCGGCGGCGCCGACCAGGAGTCGCATCGCGGCGACAGCGGGTCCGGGGGCACCGGGAGTGAGCAGCGCCTGCGACGTGGCCGAGGTGCCGAAGAGCACGGCGGCCCCCAGGACCGCGACCGTCGCGCGCGACGACGTCATCGAGGAGGTCATGCCTGAGCGCTCGGGATCTCCGATGAGTCAACCGGCCTCGTTGACAACTGCGCGTCGGGATCGGCAGGCACGGTGGCCGGCTCGGCGGCGTGCATCACCGGAGGCGTGATCGACGCGAGCACCGTTCCGACTCGGTTGCGCCGACCCGCACCGCGTTCGGCGGTGAGGGTCCAGCCGTCGACATCGACCTGGGCGCCCGCGATCGGCACGCGCCCCAGACGACGGGCCATGAGTCCCAGCACGGTGTCGACACCCTCGGCATCGGAGTCCACGCCCAGGCCCAGCAGCTCGGACAGATCGTCGACGTGCATGCGTGCGAGCACCCGGAAGCGTCCGTCGTCGAGCGCCTCCACCTCCGGGCTGGCGGTGTCGTACTCGTCGGTGATCTCGCCGACGATCTCCTCCAGGATGTCCTCGATCGTCACCAGGCCGGCAGTGCCGCCGTACTCGTCAACAACGATGGCCAGGTGCACGCGCGCCGCCTGCATCTCGCGCAGCAGCACATCGGCCGGCTTGCTGTCCGGCACGAAGAACGGCGCCCGCATGAGTGCGGCGACCGTTTGCGTCTTCTCCGCGTCACGGTGGTCGAAGGTGCGGCGCAGGATGTCCTTGAGATTGATGACGCCGACGACGTCGTCGGAGCTTTCGCCGATCACCGGGATGCGCGAGAAGCCCGAGCGAAGGCCCAGCGACATCGCCTGGCGCAGATCCTTGGTGCGCTCGATGACGACCATCTCGGTGCGCGGAACCATGACCTCGCGCACGACGGTGTCGCCGAGTTCGAACACCGAGTGCAGCATTTCGCGCTCGTCGGCCTCGATGAGGTCGTCGGCCTCGGCAAGATCGACAAGTTCGCGCAGTTCGGCGGTCGTCGCGAACGGCCCCTCGCGGTAGCCGCGGCCGGGAGTGAGGGCGTTGCCGATGAGGATGAGCAAAGTGGTGAGCGGCCCCAGAAGGACAGCAAGGAACCGCGCTACTCCTGCGGAGGCCAGGGCGATGCGCTCGGCATGCTGACGCCCCAGCGTGCGCGCCGCGACGCCGAGCACGACGTACGAGACCGCAACCATGATCGCCACCGCGAGCAGGAGTGCCCAGCCCTCGGCCCAGTCGGCTCCCCGCACGAGTGTGTCCTGGATGACCAGACCGACCAGGAGGGTCGCGGTGACGGTCGCGACCGTCGACAAGAACAGCAGCACGTTGACGTAGCGCGGGCGATCGGAGAGCACATTCAGGAGTCGGGCCACCCGCGCCGGCTTGGCGCGAGGGTCGTCCTCGATCTGTCCTCGCGTGACACGTCCGATCGCCGTCTCGGCCATGACCAGCAGGCCGGCGATGACGATGAGCAGCGCCGCGAGGATGACCAGCAGGATCACGAGGACCGCCCCGGCGATGTCGACGACGCACGACGCTCGGACAGCCAGCGCGCTAGCAGGTCGTCCTGCAGGGCGAACATCGCGACCTCCTCGTGCTCGTCCATGTGGTCGAAACCGACCAGGTGGAGCATGCCGTGCACGACGAGGAACGCCAGCTCACCATCGAGGTCGCGACCCGAGGCCGCGCGCTGAGGGCCGAGGAACGCCGGACACAGCACGATGTCGCCGAGCACCGCTGGTTCAGCCACCTGATCCGGCTCGGGACTGCGCACCTCGTCGATGGGGAACGACAGCACATCGGTGGCGCCCGGCTCGTTCATCCAGTCCTCGTGCAGCCCGGTCATGCGGTCGAGGTCGACCAGCGTGATGCCGAGCTCGCACTCCGGATGCAACCGCAGCTGCACCATCAGCCACGCGGCGAGATCGGCGAGGGCCTGCTCGTCGCACGCGACCCCCGACTCGTTCGAGACGACCGTCGTCACTCGCCGTGTTCCTCGTCGTAGCGGGCATAGGCCTGCACGATGCGGCTCACGAGTTCATGACGCACGACGTCCTGAGCGCTCAGCCGGCAGAAGGCGACGTCGTCGAGACCCTCGAGGATGTCGGTGACCACGCGCAGGCCGCTGGTGGTGCCGCGCGGGAGATCAACCTGGGTGACGTCGCCGGTGACGACCATCGTCGAGCCGAAGCCCAGGCGGGTGAGGAACATCTTCATCTGCTCGGCGGAGGTGTTCTGCGCCTCGTCGAGGATGATGAAGGAGTCGTTGAGCGTGCGCCCACGCATGTAGGCCAGCGGAGCGATCTCGATGGTGCCGCTGGTGATGAGCCGCGGGATCGAGTCGGGATCGATCATGTCGTGCAGCGCGTCGTAGAGCGGGCGCAGGTACGGGTCGATCTTCTCCGACAGCGTGCCGGGCAGGAAGCCCAGCCGCTCCCCCGCCTCGACCGCCGGGCGGGTGAGCACGATGCGGTTGATGCGCTTGGCCTGCAGCGCCTGCACGGCCTTGGCCACCGCGAGGTACGTCTTGCCCGTGCCCGCCGGACCGATGCCGAACACCACGGTGTTGGTGTCGATGGCGTCGACGTAGCGCTTCTGATTGAGGGTCTTGGGCCGGATCGTGCGCCCGCGGTTGCTCAGGATGTTGGACGTGAGCACCTCGGCGGGACGGGCACCGGAGCGCAGGAGGCCCACCGAGCGCTCGACGGACTCCGCGGTGAGCGCCTGGCCGGTGCGCAACATGGTGAGCATCTCCGACAGCAGCGTCTGGATCGTCGCCACGTCGTCAGCGGTGCCGGTGATGGTGATCTCGTTGCCACGGGCCAGCAGGTCGGCGTCGGGGAAGGCGCGCTCGACGATGCGCAGGTACTCGTCGTGAGCACCCAGGAGGGCGACCATGGGCTGGGAGGACGGGACGGTGACGACGGCGCGTCCGTCCGCGGCGTGCGAGGCGGGGCTGGACATCGACTAGCCCGGCGGCCAGGTGAGGTTGCGTCCGCCGAGCATGTGCGCGTGCGCGTGGAACACCGACTGCCCCGCCGGTTCACCGGTGTTGAACACCAGCCGGAACGACCCGCTGATGCCCTCCTGCTGCGCGACGACGGCGACCGCCTCCAGGAGTCCGGCGGCCATGGGCGGATCGGTGAGTGCGAGCTCCTCCACATCGCGCAGGTGCGCGGTGGGGACGAC
>CAYFLO010000196.1:3680-3946 GCA_964343995.1 uncultured Bifidobacteriaceae bacterium | reverse complement strand
CCATGCAGCACCGGGAAGACCACGTCGACGTCAAGGACCTCCATGGGGTCGACGGACGGTGCGTCATCGGCGACGTGCGGTAGCGCACCGTCGTCGACGAGCAGCGCGTTGAGCCCCGCGGCACCTGACTCAGGACGGCCCACCCAGCGACCGTCGCGGGTGATGCCCACCACCCGAACGTCGAACCCCGCGAGCGCGGCCACAATGGAGCGCGCACTGATGCAGGAGATCTCATGCTCGCTGCTGCGTCCTCCGACCAGCACGGC
>CAYFLO010000196.1:0-3670 GCA_964343995.1 uncultured Bifidobacteriaceae bacterium | reverse complement strand
GGCCATGTCGCACGAGCCCCACGCCTCTGCCGCACTGCCCACGATTGCGGTCATGGCCGGGCGCCCCGCCCGCGTTGCGGATGCACCCCTGAATGCGCCCATCGTCCCGGCGTCCTCCTTCCACGCCGGTGGACCCATGGAGTACGCGCGTGAGGGCGCGCCCACGACCGCGGCCCTGGAGGATGCCCTGGGCGCGCTGGAGGGCGGCCACGCCGTGGCGTTCTCCTCCGGTATGGGTGCGGCGAACGCGGCCATGGACCTCGTGCCTCCCGGTGGGCGCGTCGTCGCACCGTCGTCGGCATACACCGGCGTGGCCGTCCGCCTGCGTGAGCTCGACGCTCGAGGTCTTTCCCGCTGCCAGGGCTGCGGCAAGTTCGTCGACGTCGAGGACACCGCTGCGGTGGCCGCGGCCTGCACCGGTGCGGACCTGCTGTGGCTGGAATCCCCCACCAACCCGATGCTGGAGGTCGCCGACCTTCCGGCGTGCATCACCGCGGCGCACGCCGCCGGCGCGCGCGTGCTCGTCGACAACACCTTCGCCACCCCGGTGCTTCAGCAGCCGCTGGCGCTGGGCGCCGACATTGTCATGCACAGCGTCACCAAGGGACTGTCTGGGCACTCGGACCTGCTCATGGGCGCGCTCGTCACCCGCGATGCGGACCTCGCCCACCAGCTCGCCGAGCGCCGGGTGCTCCTGGGCGCGGCCCCCAGCGCCTTCGACTGCTTCCTGGCCCTGCGCGGCATCCGCACCCTTGTCCTGCGCATCCAGGCGGCTCAGACCAATGCGCAGGTCATCGTGGAGCGCCTGCGCGAGCACCCGCACGTCACCTGTGTGCGCTATCCCGGCTGGGGCACCATCGCCGCGATCGAGGTCGACGGCGGCGCCGAAGCGGCCGATGCGGTCGGTCGCCACGTGCGGGTGTGGACCCATGCGACGAGCCTGGGCGGAGTGGAGTCGCTCCTAGAACGGCGGCGGCGCTGGCCGCTGGAGAGCGCGCGCGTTCCGGAGTCGCTCATCCGACTGTCGTTCGGCATCGAGGATCCCGACGACCTGTGGACCGACCTCGACCAGGCACTTCGCGCCGCTCGCTGACCGCACGTCTCCCGCGCGGCGACGGATCACCCCTCGCCGCTCACCTCGGCCTTGGTATCGCGAGACATCAGCGCGTAGCCGATGGCACTGATCGGCTGTCCGTGGTGAAGCACATTGACGACCTGCTCGGTGATGGGCATCTGCACCCCGTGCGAGGTGGCCAGCTCCAGGATCGGCTGGCACGACTTGTAGGCCTCGCATGTCAGCCGGGTGCCGGCAATCGTGTCGGCCACGCTCGTGCCACGACCCACGGACACCCCGAAGGTGCGGTTGCGCGACAGCGGTGACTCGCAGGTGGCCACGAGGTCCCCCACTCCCGCCAACCCCTGGAACGTGAGCGGATCGGCGCCCAGGGCCACGCCGAGGCGGGTCATCTCCGCCAGGCCACGGGTGATGAGTGAGGCCTGAGTGTTCTCGCCCAGGCCCATGCCGACGGCGATGCCGTTGGCCAGGGCGATGACGTTCTTGACCGAGCCGCCGATCTCGGTGCCGACGACGTCGGTCGTCCAGTAGGGGCGGAAGTACACCGTGGTGCAGGCGTCCTGCAGCCGCTGGGCGCTGGCCTGATCGACGCTGGCGACCGTAGTGGCAGTGGGCTGGCGCTCGGCGATCTCACGCGCGAGATTCGGACCGGACACCACGGCCACCCGTTCGGCGGGCACACCGGCCGCCTGCTCGATGACCTCGCTCATGCGCATCGTCGTGCCGATCTCAATGCCCTTCATCAGGCTCACGAGCACGGCATTCGACGGAAGGTGCGTTCGCCACCCGGCCAGGTTCTCGCGCAGGGACTGTGCCGGAACGGCCAGGGCGACAAGGTCGGCGTCGGCCAGCGCCTGCGCCGGGTCGACCGTGGCGGTCACGCGCGGGGGAAGGGTGATGCCCGGCTGGTAGGCCTCGTTGCGGTGATTGTTGATGTCGGCGACGACAGCGGGGTCCCGTCCCCACACGGTGACATCGGCACCCGCGTCGGCCAGGACCATCGCGAAGGCAGTGCCCCAGGAGCCGGAGCCCATGACGGCAGCGCGGATGGCCATGGCGCCAACCTAGGCCACGGGGCCGTCGGCCTCCGGGCTGTCGGCCGTTGGGTTGTCGACCTGTGGGTTGTCGCCCTCCGGCTGCTGGGCCGAGTCGGGCGAGGATCGCGGCACGGCCCGTCCCCCGCGGAACACCAGGCGCTCCGCAGGAGCCGGCTCTCCACGCAGCGATGCCTCGAGCGCGGTGATGGCATCCATGAGTCGGTCCGTGCCGATGGTGAGCGTCTCGGTGGTGAGCGGACGCCCGACGAGATCGGCGAGGTCGACCGGCGTTCCCACGGCCAGTTTCATCGTCTTGCGCGGGAACAGCCGGAACTCCTTGACGTAGGGGCGCATAACCTCCTGCGGCCCCCACTGCGCCACCGGATAGAGCGGACGTCCCGATGCCAGTGCCAGCCGCACAGCCCCGGTCTTGCCCGCCATCGGCCACAGGTGCGGATCGCGGGTGACCGTGCCCTCGGGGTAGATGACGACGCACTCGTCCTTCTCCAGCGCAGTCAGGGCATCGCGAATTGCGAGCACCGCATCCTTGGACTCCCGGTAGACCGGAATCTGACCGGCGTTGCGCACGATCGCCCCGATCACCGGCACCCGCATGATCGACTCCTTGGCCAGGAAGCGCGGCGGCCGGTCGGCCTCCCACAGCATGAACGACAGCACCATCGGGTCGATGTAGGAGATGTGGTTGGCCCCGACGATGATGCTGCCCTCAGCATCGGTGAGACGGGCGCTGTCGCGGATGTCCCAGCGGAAGCAGAACCGCATGATCGGGTAGAGGACAACGACGGCGAGACGATAGGCCCACCCCAGGTGGCGTCGACGACGCACGTAGGGGGCTCGCCTCACGTGCACCTCCACGTCCGGGCCAGGGTGGCACCGCCGAACGGCACCTTCGCACCGCACTGCGAGGATAGCCCGATGCAGTGGACGGCGGCGGTTCCCGTGAAGGTGCTGAACGAAGCCAAGAGCCGTCTGGGCGCGTCGACAGCTTTGGCGTTCGCCCTGGCCCAGGACACCATCACCGCGCTCCTCCACGCGCCCGACGTCACCCGCGTCGTCGTCGCCACCCACGACCCGCAGGTCACGGCCTGGGCTCGCGCGCAGGGGTGCCAGATCGTCGACGATCGCCGCACGCCCGGACTGAACCCCGCGATCGCGGCTGCCGCTGGCCTTGCTCCTGCAGAGTCAGGCGTCCTGGCCGTGCTGGCCGATCTGCCCTCCCTCACCCCCGCAGGGGTGCAGGAGGTGCTCCGCCTGTCCGACGATGGCACCCCCGCCTTCGTCGCCGACGCCGACGGCACGGGCACCTCGATGTGGCTGTGCGGACCGGGTCACCCGGTGGTGACCGCCTTCGGCCCGCAGTCGCGCGAAGCCCATCGAGCGCTGGGGGCACGCGACCTCGTCGCGCTGAACCCACAGGTCCCGCTGGTGCAGGCTCGACGCGATGTCGACACCGACCACGACCTTGCCGCGGCGATCGCACTCGGCGTCGGGCCCGCCACACGCGCGGCCGCCGGGACCCCGGTGACGGTGGTCTGCG
>CAYFLO010000195.1:3490-3956 GCA_964343995.1 uncultured Bifidobacteriaceae bacterium | reverse complement strand
TGCAATGATCTTTGCCATGAGGGTGTTCCTCCCGGAACGTCCGAACGATTTGCTGTCACTCGACTGGGGCGAGTGCTAATGAAAAGTTAGCACTCACCCCCCGAGAGTGCAAAATCAGCGGAGGCCGCCCGACGCCCCTAGGCTGGCCGGACCCGCCCGATCCCCCCAGGAGCCCCCATGATCAAGCCCGGCGACCGCCTCCCCGACGTCACGGTCCGCACCATGGCCGACGGCAAGCCCACCGAGGTCTCCTCCCTCGCCGCCCTGGGCACCGGCCGGGTGGTCCTGTTCGCGGTCCCCGGCGCCTTCACCCCCGGCTGCTCCAAGGTGCACCTGCCCGGCTACGCCGCCAAGGCCGGCGCCCTGTCGGAAAAGGGCGTCGACGTCATCGCCTGCACGTCGGTCAACGACGCGTTCGTGCTCGATGCGTGGGCGCAGCAGCACGGTGTGGCCGACACCTTCACCA
>CAYFLO010000195.1:0-3480 GCA_964343995.1 uncultured Bifidobacteriaceae bacterium | reverse complement strand
GGGCCTGGAGATCGACGCCACCGGACTGGGCCTGGGCGTTCGCTCGCAGCGCTACGCGATGGTGATCGAGGACGGTGTCGTCGTCAGCGTGTTTCCTGAGGAGGACGGCCTGAAGATCCTCAACAGCTCCGCGGAGTGCGTGCTCGACTCCCTGTAAGGGAATTCAGCGAGGAGACGTCAGCGGGCGAGGCGACGCTCGGAGCGGGCGCGCTGGCGCTCGCTGCGCATGCGCTTGAGCCGCTTGACGAGCATGGGGTCGTACGCGAGGGCCGCCGGATCATCGATGAGCCCGTTGAGGATCTGGTAGTAGCGCGTGGACGACAGCTCGAAGAGGTCGCGGATCGCCTGCTCCTTGGCGCCGGCGTACTTCCACCACTGACGCTCGAACTCCAGGATGCGGCGATCCCGATCGCTCAGGGTCGTCTCAACCTCGACCCGCACTGCCTCCACCCGACCCTCCAGACCTGGGGCGGCGTCGTCCGTCGGGGGCGTCGGGGGGACGTCCGCGGACTCGCCGTCCGTCGCATCGTAGGGCCCGAATGACACGGCTGTCATTCGCCCCCACCCCCCGTGTCGCCGGGTGTCGCGGCGTCGAGCCGGCCCAGGGCGGCCCGCTCGGCCGCCAGCCGCTCCGCATCCCGTCGCTGTCGCACATGCCGACGGTACTTGGCCAGTCTGCGGTTGCGCTCCCGGATGAGCAGCCAGGAGAAGGCGTAGCCCAGGCCGTTCGTGGCCCAGTGCAGGCCCATCGGCGCCAGGACGCTGCCGGACACCACCCTCAGGCCGCTGAAGAGCACGCCGGCGACCGACGTAGTGAGCACGCTCAGCGCGACGGCCAGGATCGCGCCACGAAGCCCGCGGCCCACGACCGAGCCCAGCGCAGGGTTCTGCTCGTGGGTGCCCATGCTCGGCAGGATGTGCCACAGGCCGAAGAGCACCGCGCCGATGACGATGCCCCACACCAGCCCGCAGCGGCGCACGAGCATGCTGAACAGCACGGCGCGGAAGGCGATCTCCTCCAGCACCACGGTGCCGAACGGCACTTCGACGAGCGCCTGAAACATCATCCGGCCCGGCGACAGCGCCGCCATGCGGTCGTCGTGGAACGCCGCTCGGGTGCGCGTGAACAGCGATCCGACCACGTACACGGCCGTCACCAGGCCGATGCTCAGGGACGCCCACAGCGCGCCGGGCAGCAGGTACGTCACGCCCATGCCCATATCGGTCCAGGAGTTGCCGTCGAGCAGGCCGATGGCCAGCAGCACGGCCGATCCGCCGAACGTCCACAGCAGGTAGTGGGAGTTCGGGACGAGGCGATTGTTGACGATGTTGACCGCGACGAGCAGCGCGACGACGACCGCGACCGGCCACCAGGCCAGTCCGGCCACCTGCGCGGGATACGTCCACTCCAGCATCGCGCTCGATCCTAGGCGCGCGTGCACTGCGATACTCACGACCATGGAGTCGACGGCGCCCGCCGATGACGAGGACCGAGACGTCCTCACCCGACCCGCTCCTGCGCCGACGCGCACGTGGGGCTACGGGCCGCACCCCGACCAGATCGCCGACGTCTACCTGCCCGACGTCGCCTCGCGTGCACCCGTGCTCGCGATCCACGGCGGCTTCTGGCGTCCGGAATACGACCGCATGCACCTGCGCCCTCTCGCCGCGGCCCTGGCCGAACGCGGCCACCCCGTGGTGCTCGCGGAGTACCGGCGCCAGCCCGGGCACGCGCAGGCGATGCTCGACGATGTGCACGCGATCGCGCACCGGATTCACGAGGCGCTGCCCGAGGCAGGCGGCCAGCCGGTCATTGCCCTGGGCCACTCCGCCGGCGGGCACCTGGCCCTGTGGCTGGCCGGCCAGCATGATGTGCCACTGCTCGGCGGGATCGTCGCCCTCGCCCCTGTGGCCGACCTGCGACATGCCCATGCCCTCGAGCTCGACGGCGACGCCGTCGCCGCCTTCCTGGGCCACCACCCCGACGACGCCGCGCACGCTGATCCGCGGCACCTTCCGCCGCAGCACCACGTGGTCGTTCTCCATGGCGACCGCGACCGTCTGGTGCCACTGGAGGTGGCCGAGGGCTACGCCAACGCCCACGACATCCCGCTGGTGCGCCTTCCCCAGGTCGGGCACTTCGCGCTCATCGACCCGCGGAGCAGCGCCTGGCCGACGGTGCTCGCCGAACTCGACCGCATCCCCGCGGGTGCGGGTATTGAATGAACCAGTGACCGTCGACACCGCCGAGGACCACGCCCTCCTGCTGGACGGCACCCCGGACCCGGCCCACCGGCGCGACGCGTTTCTCATCCCCCCGGCTCCCGGCGGCGACTTCCCACTGACGGCCTACATGGCTGGCAACTCCCTGGGGCTGCAGCCGCGCGCCACCCGCGACGCCGTGCTCGCCGAACTCGACGACTGGGCGGCACTGGCGGTGAGCGGCCACACCCAGGCTGCCCAGCCGTGGCTGCACTATCACGCGTTCGCCCGCGACGGCATGGCCCGACTCGTCGGCGCGCATCCGCGCGAAGTGCTCACCGCCAACACCCTCACCGTCAACCTGCACCTGCTGCTGGCGTCGTTCTACCGACCCACGAACATCCGCCACCGCATCGTCATCGAGGACCGTGCGTTCTCCTCGGACTCCTACGCCGTGCGCTCACACGTGGCCTTCCGCGGCTACGACCCCGACACCGCCGTCCTGCGCCTGACCCCGCGGCCCGGCGAGGACACCCTGCGCACCGAGGACGTCATCGCGGTGCTCGACGACCATGCGCACTCGATCGCCACGGTGATGCTCGGCGGGGTGAACTACCTGTCCGGAGAGGTGATGGACATGCCCGCCATCACCGCGGCCGGGCACCGCATCGGGGCCACGGTGGGCTGGGACCTCGCCCATGCGGCCGGCAACATCCCGCTTTCCCTGCACGACTGGGACGTCGACTTCGCGGCGTGGTGCACCTACAAGTACCTGAACTCCGGACCCGGGGCGATCTCGGCGCTGTTCGTGCACGAACGGCACGTGGGCGACCGCTCGCTTCCCCGCCTGGAGGGCTGGTGGAGCACCGACCCCGACACGCGCTTCGCGATGAACCCGGTGTCCGATCCGCCGGCATCGGCGGATGCGTGGGCGCTGTCGAACTCCCCGGTGCTGTCGATGACCCCGGTGATCGCGTCGCTGCGGCTGTTCGACGAGGTCGGAATGCCGGCCCTGCGCGCGCGGTCGCTGCGCCTGAACTCCTACCTGCGCAGCCTGCTGGAGTCGATCGCTCCCGCCACGGGCATCTCGATCGTCACGCCCGCCGATCCCGAGCGCCACGGCACGCAGCTGTCGGTGCGCGTGCCCGGCGATGTTGTCGCGATCACCGAGGCACTTGCGACCGACTTCGGTGTCGTCGCCGACGAGCGTCCGCCGGACATCATCCGGATGGCCCCGGCCCCCCTGTACTGCACGTTCCACGACTGCTGGCGTTCGGC
>CAYFLO010000194.1:0-3964 GCA_964343995.1 uncultured Bifidobacteriaceae bacterium | reverse complement strand
CTACGTGCGTCAGCTGCGCGACATGAAGTTCGCTCCCGATCCGTCCGCAGAACACCGCGTAACCCGGCAGCGAGCCGGCATCCAGAGCGGACGGATCTGGAGCGAACTTCATGTCGCGCAGCTGACGCACGTAGTAATCACGACCCACCGTGGTGGTGGCATGGCCGAGGAACACGTCCGATGCCGCCTGCATGAGCTGCTGTCCGGCGACGACGCGCAGGGACGACGACTGCAGTTCGCTCGCGCCCGTGAACGGCTCGAGCACACTGGTGACCGCCTGCTTGGCCTGCAGGGCGATGACATCGCCCGGGTCGCGTCCTTCCATGAGCAGGACGAAGGCGAGGAGGCCCACGCTGCCCACGCCGACGACCTTGTGGGCGAGATCGATGACGTGGTAGCGGTGGAGCAGCAACTGTCGGTCGCGAGCGAGCGTCTCGCGGTAGGAGTCCATGAGCCGGATGAGCGCCTGCGCTCCATCGCTGTCGATGTCGACCGGGATGAGCAAGGGAGGCTGTCGCAGCCAGCGACGGTGACCGTCGACCATCTCGGTGGTCTTCGCCAAGGCGGTCCAGCCGGTGCGTTCGCGAGCCGACTCCACACCCTTGTCGATGGCCTTGGCACCCTTGCGTGAATCGAACTCCGAGGCCCACGTCGACAGGGTGTCGACATCGATGCGGGAGTACCACGTGTCGAGGTCACTGGTGCCCGCGAACGCCGAGATCTGCTGGCGGTACTCCCGTGCCGCGGTGCGCGCCGCCTTGGCGCTGGTGGACGCCGACAGTCCGTTCTGGCGCCCGGCCAGGACGAATGAGGTGGCCAGGCGCAGCACGTCCCACTCGAAGGGTCCGGGGTTGGTCTCGTCGAAGTCGTTGATGTCGAAGACCACACTGCGGTCAGGCGCGCCGTACAGGCCGAAGTTCGACAGGTGCGCGTCGCCGCACAGCTGCACCACCAGTTGCGTCGAGGGCATGGCGCCCAGGTCGTTGGCCATGATGATGGCGCTGCCGCGATAGAAGGAGAAGGCGTTCGCGGCCATGCGGCTGTGGCGCAGCGGCAGCAGGAGTTGGCGGCGCACGGTCTCCTGCGAGGCAAGCAGCGCGACCGGATCAGGGCGTTCCGCTGCCGGGGAGAACGTCGCGATGCTCGTGCGCGGACGATGCTCACGTGCCTGCCGGCCCCGTGCCTGTCGCTCCTCGACGGTGGTGCGCCGTACGACCTCCAGGAGGTGCATCCGGGAGTGCGACTCGGTCACGACAGAACCCTCGGTTCCAGGTCGGCCGGGAGGGACACCTCCAGGATGCGCGCGTCGGCGGATATGGCGCGCAGGGCGTATGCCTGGTCGGCGGGGATGACTGCGCAGTCGCCGGAGACCAGGGCCTCCTGTCGTGACGCGGGAGCACCGAGGTCGAGGGTGACGGTGCCGTCGAGCACGAAGGTGAGAAGGAACTCGTTGTCGACGACCGCCATCGGCCAGGAGTCCGCACCCGCGGCATCGGGGCGGATCACGCGTGCGGCCGCGAGCCCATCGGTGGCCGCGCCGATGCCGAGGTCCTGCTGCACGAAGCCGGCGTAGCGGAACGGCAGCCAGGGCGCTTGCGCGGCGATGTGGCGGGTGAAGAGCTGATCGCCATAGGTGCGGTCGGGCAGGTGTCGCCCGGTGGGCAGCGTGATGACGTGCTCGGCAAGGGTGTCGTGCTCGGCGGGGCAGCCGACCTCGATGACCTCCATGCCGTCGGACGACTCCAGTACGCGGTGCCGGATGGTCGGCGGCTGGAGCACGAGGTCGCCGGCGTGCATGACGAACGGCTCGCCCTGGTCCTCGTAGACGACTTTCACCCAGCCGCGATGCACGTAGATCATCTGGAAGCGCACCTGGTGGAAGTGCACGTAGTCCTTGACCGGGCCGCCGTCGGCGATGCGGATGTGCGAGGCGATGAAACGGCCGCCCTGGCGGTCGGGGTCCAGGTCGCGGTAGGTCATCCCGGCGCGCCCGGTGTGGAAGCCCACGCTGTCGGCCAGGCGCGACACCGTCAGCGACTGTGCGATCGGGGGGATCTGGATGCCCGGCTCCGCGGCCACGAACTCCACGCGGGTGCCGTTGGGGGCCACGACCGGTGTCGATGGCACGTCACCATCGACGAGCAGTTGGAGCACCCCCGGGTCGACGCTCGCCTCGGTGCGCTGGAGCCGGATGCGCGCGCCGTGCCCGGACATGAGCACCGTGGACGGGTCATCGGCCGGGGAGATCACGTCGATGCGGAAGCCCAGTTCTCCACGAAAGAAATCGAGCGTGGCGTCGAGGTCGTGGCAGGGGATGACGGCAACGGCACCGGTGACACGCTCGGCCGGGATCGTGGTCATGGCCGCAGGCTACGCGGAGTGGAGGGGCGCCGCAGGAGAGTGGGGCGCCAGCAGGTATGCCAACAGCTGTCCTGCACGACTTCTCGTCGCTAGCCTGCCGTCCATGACCGATCGCGTGCAGGCCGCCGTCCTCGTCGCCCCCGGCCGCTACGAGGTGCAGGACTTCGACCGGCCGGAGCTGCCCGACGGCGCCATCCTCATGGAGATCGAGTACTCGGGAATCTGCGGCACCGACAAGCACACCTACCAGGGCGAGACCAAGCAGTACGTCGGCACGCCCGCGGAGTGCGACACACCCTTCCCCATCATCCAGGGGCACGAGAACGTCGGGCTGGTGAGTGAGGTGACGCCGCGGGCCGCTGAGAGCCTGGAGTTCTACGGCCGCACACTGAAGGTCGGCGACCGCATCACCATGTGCCCGGACATCATCTGCGGGCAGTGCTACGAGTGCAAGCACGTCATGGGCTACGTGTGGTGCCAGAACAGCAACTGCTACGGCAACTCCTACACGAGTGCGCAGTGGCCGCACCTCATGGGCGGCTGGGCCCAGCAGATGTACATCCGTCCCGACACCTTCGTCTACAAGGTGCCCAGCGGGCTCGACCCGCGCGTGGCCGTGCTCGCCGAGCTCATGACCGTCGCGGCGTCGCTCGACAAGGCCAAGGAGTTCTCGTCGATGGCGCACGAGGGGTTCAACTCCGGCGACACCGTGGTCGTCATCGGCTCCGGGCCGCTCGGCCTGCTCCACGTCGCCAAGGCCGACATGATGGGCGCCGGGCAGATCATCGCGACCGACCTCAGTGAGTCGCGGCTGCAGTTCGCCAAGCGCCTGGGCGCCGACCACACCCTCAACGTCGCGCAGACGTCGCCGGAGGAGCGGATCGACATCGTCCACCAGCTCACCGGGGGCCGCGGTGCCGACGTCGTGCTCTACACCGCCAACACCCCGCGCTCGTTCGTCGAGGGCATCGAGATGCTCAAGCGCGGCGGCATGATGCTGGAGCTCGGCAACTTCGCCGACACCGGGGAGATTGCGATGAACATCCACCGGCATGTCTGCAGCAAGAACATCCGCCTGATCGGGCTGACCAACCACCCCTCGACCGGCTACGGCCCGGCGCTCACGCTTCTGGAGCGCTTCGCCGACCGCTACCCGTTCGAGGAGATGATCAGCCACGAGTTCGGGCTGCACCAGGCCGACGAGGCCATGCGCACAAGCATGAGCCCGGAGAGCCTGAAGGTTGTCATCAACCCCCGGCTCCCCGGGCTCGTCGCCTGATCAGGATCGCCTAGCGGGCGACCGTCCCGCCGATGAACGCCTCGACGGCGTCGCGGGCCTCGCTGTCGGAGTACTGCTCCGGCGGGGACTTCATGAAGTACGACGATGCACTGAGAAGCGGGCCGCCGATGCCGCGGTCCTTGGCGATCTTGGCCGCACGCAGCGCGTCGATGATGACGCCCGCGCTGTTCGGGGAGTCCCACACCTCGAGCTTGTACTCCAGGTTCAGAGGGACGTCGCCGAAGGCGCGACCCTCCAAGCGCACGAACGCCCACTTGCGGTCGTCGAGCCACTCGATGTAGTCGCTCGGGCCGATGTGCACGT
>CAYFLO010000193.1:0-3972 GCA_964343995.1 uncultured Bifidobacteriaceae bacterium | reverse complement strand
ACCGGATTGGACGGCGGGGTGCCGGGCGGGCCCTCCATGTAGGTCGCCGTCACCGGCAGCGAGAAGTCGTTGGCGAGGATGAGCACCAGGACGAGCTGGATGAGGTGCGCGAACCCAGCGATGATGTTCCACCGGCGGATGCCGGCGACCTGCTGCTCTTGCGACTTTGCCTTCATGGACAGCCTCCTTGTCTTTCCACACTAGGACTGGCTGGGGCGATCTGCACCGTGATCGGCACGGCTCCGTTAGCGAAGTGGCGACTCTGAGCGGGGCACAAGCGAGGGTCGCTCCACGGCGAACATCACCGCCCAGTACACGGCGAAGCCCACGAAGATTCCGGCGTAGACGTCCATGAGGTAGTGCTGCTGAAGCATCACGGTGGCGGGGAACACCAGGGCCAGCCACACCATGAGGATCCAGGACGTCTTCGGGAATCGCCGTCGCAGCCGCCACATCGCCAGGATCCCGATCATCGCCCAGGTGCAGTGCGCGCTGGGGTAGCCGTTGAACGGCTGGTCGTGTCCCCACACCATGCCGACGGTCCATCCCCAGAATCCGTCCGGCAGTGTGGCCGTGCGCGGCACGTTCGTCTGGAACAGCCAGTACGACACGTCGAGCAGGAGCTGGCTGACGATGAGCGCCAGCCCCACGGTGACGAACCGCCGGTAGGAACGCGCCACCAGGTTCAGCGCTGGCACGAGGAACGGAACGATGACCAAGTAGGTGATGTAGGGAAGCGACAGCATCGGCACGAACGGCACGTGCTCATCGACCCAGGTCTTCAGCACGAGGGTCTGATAGGCGCCGGAGCCAGAGACTGGCTGCAGCAGACCTCCAGTGGCGGGGTCCCAAGCGTAGAAGGCGGCCCAGCGATCGGGCGCAGGTGCGTGATTGAAGAGCACATACGTGCCGAACGCCAGCACGATGCCGATGTAGATCGCGATGACGCCGACGGTGCGGCCGCGTGAGGACACGGCCCCAACCTAGGCGGTGGCTCCCCCAATTGGACTCGAACCAATAACCCTTCGATTAACAGTCGAATGCTCTGCCAATTGAGCTATGGGGGAAAGTGCCGGGCGAGCCTATCAGCGCCGCTCAGATGCCCAGTGACGCCCTCAGCCGCTCCAGCGCCTGCGCGGCCTGTGCGCGAAGCGTCGGGTCAGAGGAGTCCAGGCCCTCGTCGAACACGACGGTCCACGGGGTCGGTCCGTCACCGGTGGGACGCCGCGCCACCAGGCGCACACCCTGCCCCGGTGCGAGCTCGACGTATTCGCTCACGAGCACGCTGTCGGTGACGAGGGCACGCACTGTGGCCGGCAGCTCACCAGCCTCGTCCAGCGTGATGCGTCGACCTACCCGGCCGCCGGGATTGAGGGCGAGGTCGAGCACCGGGGGCTGCCACGACGCGCGATCAATCGCGGTCCAGGCAAGTCGTTCGCCGTCGGCGAGCACGAGGGCGCGGTCGGTGGCCACGACGACGGCATCGCCGCTGCGCCCCCAGGCGAGGACGCGCTCTCCCGGTTCGCGCGCGGCCGCGTCGACCTCGGCGGGGCGACGTCGGAAGGGACTACGCACTGTCGACCTGCGACTGCGCCAGCGAGCGCTGGTACTCGGTGAGCGCGAGCAGGTCGGCGAAGAGCTCGGTGTACTCCGGAGATGTCGACTCGGTGCGCTGCATGCGGCCCTTGAGCTCGACGATCTGACGGGCGGCGTCGGTCTCGAGCAGTCGCGCGACCACCCCCACGGCGTAGCGCGGTGCCTGCGCCGCCTCGGCCGGCACCGGCTCGACCGACAACTCGCGCACGAGTCGGCGCACGTCGTCGTCGCCACTGGCGTCCAGCACCGCGTCGATCCATGAGAGTCCGACGAGCTCGGCGCGCGGGCCGCCGGCGGAGACGATCGCGGCATGCACGCCGACGGCGGACGGATGCGTGAACGAGGTCTCCTCCACCGACTCGTACCAGGCCGCCACCGCCGCCGGCTGCTGCAGTGCGGCCTTGAGCGCCTCGCGCTCGACAACGAGCTCGCGCGACGAGCCCGGGGTGGGGCGTCGCGGCGGAGCGGGCGCATCGTTGCTGGCGGGCCGCTTGACCGCGCGGGTGACGTTCTCGACGTCGGTGCCCAGCCAGCCGGCCAGGCGTCGGGCGTACTCCGGGCGCAGGGCCGCGTCCTTGATTCGCGCCACGAGCGGCGCCGCCTCGGCGAGCGCCTGCACCCGGCCCTCGGCGGTCTCCAGGTCGTAGCGCGCCAGGATGCTGCGGATCGCGAACTCAAACAGCGGCACCCGCCGGTCGACGAGCTGGCGCACCGCCTCGTCGCCGTGCTGCTGGCGCAGCTCGCACGGGTCGAGCCCGGACGGCTCCACCGCCACGAACGTCTGCGCGACGAACCGCTGGTCCTCCTCGAACGCGCGCAGCGCAGCCTTCTGCCCGGCCGCATCACCGTCGAAGGTGAACACCACCTGGCCGCGCATGCGGTCGTCGTCCATGAGCAGGCGACGCAGCACCTTGATGTGCTCGGCACCGAATGACGTGCCGCACGTGGCCACGGCCGCGGTGACACCGGCCAGGTGGCAGGCCATGACGTCGGTGTAGCCCTCGACGATGACCGCGCGCTGCTCCTTGGCGATGTCGCGGCGGGCCAGGTCGATGCCGTAGAGAACCTGGCTCTTCTTGTAGATCGGGGTCTCGGGGGTGTTGAGGTACTTGGGTCCGTCGTCGTCGTCGTAGAGCTTGCGGGCACCGAAGCCGATGACGTCGCCGCCGAGGTCGCGGATCGGCCACACGAGGCGCCCGCGGAAGCGGTCGTAGACGCCGCGGTTGCCCTGGCTCACCAGACCGCCGGCAAGGAGCTCCGCGTCGGTGAAGCCCTTGGCACGCAGGTGCGAGGTGAGGGCGTCCCAGCCCTTAGGTGCGTATCCGACGCCGAAGTGCTCGCAGGCTGCGGAATCGAAGCCGCGCGCGGTGAGGAAGTCGCGGCCGGTGCGCGCCTCGGGCGAGGCGAGCTGCTCGCGGTAGAACGCGGCAGCCGCCTTGTGCGCGTCGACGAGCCGGGTGCGCTGGCCCTGCTGCCGGTTGATCGCCGCGCCGCCCTCGACGTAGCGCAGCTCGACCCCAGTGCGTCCGGCGAGCTTCTCGACCGCCTCCGCAAAGGTCATGTGGTCGACCTTCTGCAGGAAGGTGAGGACGTCGCCGCCCTCACCGCAGCCGAAGCAGTACCACATGCCCCGAGCCGGGGTGACGTGGAAACTGGGCGAGCGCTCCTCGTGGAAGGGGCACAGGCCCTTGAGGGATCCGCCCCCGGCGGACTTCAGGCTGACGTACTCCCGGACCACCTCGTCGATGCGGGCCCGCTCGCGGACGGCGGCGATGTCGTCGTCGCGGATCCGCCCAGCCATAGCCGGAAGTCTAGGTCGGCCACGCCGGGAGGTTTGAGTCTCGCCCACAGGGGGGAAGACGAAGGAGTACCGCTCGCCTGAGGAGGCAGAGATGAAGACAAGGACCGTTCGGACCGTCATCGTCACGGCTGCAGCCGCGCTTCTGGCCGCCATGGGGGCTGTGGGCACCGCCCACACCGCCTCGGCCACTCCGCTCAAGGCTGACGTCGTTACCAGTGACCGGCATGACGAAGGTAAGGGCCGAGGTGACGACCGCGGCGGTGACCGCGGCGGTGACCGCGGCGGTGACCGCGGCGGTGACCGCGGCGGTGACAAGGACCGCGGTGGCGACAAGGACCGCGGTGGCGACAAGGACCGCGACGGCAAGCCCATCGTCCCTGTCACCCCTGGAACCCCGGTTCCTGTGGACCTCGTCATCATCAACCCGGCTGATCCCGTGCCCGGTGGTGGCACCGGCGGAGGCACCGGTGGCGGCACCGGTGACGGCGACTCGATCCCGTTCGACGGCATCGGCTTCGGCACGATCGGCGGCGCGATCGGTGGCGCCATCGGCGGAACGATCGGCGGCGCGAATG
>CAYFLO010000192.1:3517-4000 GCA_964343995.1 uncultured Bifidobacteriaceae bacterium | reverse complement strand
CCCGGCAGGATCACCGCGTCGACTCCGCGCAGGTCAGCGTCGCCGTGCCACAGGGCCACCGGCTCGCCACCGGCGATGCGCACGGCGCGCGCGGCGTCGACGTCGTCGAGCGTGCCGGGGAAGGTCACGACCCCGATGCGCATCAGGCGTCGACCACGGTGAGGCGGTAGTCCTCGATCACCGGGTTGGACAGCAGTTCGCCCGCGAGCTTCTCCAGGAGTGCGGCTCGGTCACCGATCGGCCCGTCGAGGTCGATGACGAACTGCTTGCCCTGGCGGACGTCGGTGACGCCCGACAGGCCAAGGCGGCCCAGGGAACCCTGGACCGCCCGGCCCTGAGGGTCGAGAATCTCCGGCTTGAGCATGACGTCGACGACGACGCGGGCCACGGGCACTCCATCGGGATCGGCAGTGGTCAAGTCGGGGAAGACTGCCCAACCCTATCGACGAGGTGGAGGCGCTCCCGGGCCCTGCGGGCGACCCT
>CAYFLO010000192.1:0-3507 GCA_964343995.1 uncultured Bifidobacteriaceae bacterium | reverse complement strand
CCCCGACGCCGTGCCTCCGCCTCGAGCCGTGCCTTCATTTCTTCAGGCAGATACACCGTGGTGCGCTTCATGCCATACATCGTGCCATATCTCTGGGACGGCGCGTGGAAAGGTCGTCGGGCGGCCCAGGGAACCGGGTAACCGGACCTAGGGCCGCCCGACCGACGGGGCTTATGCCACGAGCCGAATGCACTCCTAGCGAGGCGGAGGCGGAGCTCCCGGGCCCTGCGGGCGACCCTGCCCCGGACCCCGCTGCCCGGGCTGGGCACCCGGCGGAGGCGGCGGAGGCTGCTGCCCGGCCTGGGGGCCACCCGGCTGCTGGCCCGGCTGCTGCCCGGGCTGCATGCGCGGCTGGCCGGGACCACCCTGTCCGCCACCCGGCGGCGGTGACGTGAGCCGCGCGGTGAGTCCGTCGTTCGCCCACGCCTCGAACATGTCGCCATGGAGCGTGGCCGCCGAGCCACTCGCGAGGGTCACGCCGGACCCACCGGTGACGAATGCCGGGTAGTTGATCGACAGCGTCACCTGCGGCACCCGCACCGAGTGATCGGACGGGCAGGCGCCGTTCGTGCTCGCCACCAGGTGCGAGGCGTGGTTGGCGCTGTCCAGGCTCGAGCCGTCCCAGCAGTCACCGAAGATGATCGACGCCACCAGGTGCTCGGCGCCTGAACACGTCGGCACCGACGCAACCGAGCCGGAGGTCGACGGCTGGCCGCCGGGCACGACGCACGACCAGGTGGCCGTGGAGTCGGTGCGTCCGGTGACCGCCATGAACCCGGCCGGGAACGGGGTGACCTCCGGGCCGGTGACCGCGTAGCGCACGTGGGCACTGCGCGGCTCGACCCGGGTGCCGTTCCAGTACAGGGCCGGAACCCAGTACGCCGACTTGTCGTTGGGGTCCTGGCACGTCGTCCCCGCCGCGAGCAGGGATGAGCCCGTGCTCGTGGAGTTCGTCGACGTGTTGCCGAAGAACTCGTGCTGGTGGCTCATGCCTGACATGCCCGGCATGACGATCGGATCGTCGGGACCGGTGTGGGAGAACGCGCAGTCGACCGCGAAGCCGTGTGCGCGAGGGAGAGGCGCCGCGTTCGCGCCCGGAGCAATCAGCGTGGCAAGGGCGGTAAGTGCGGTGAGCGCGCCTCCCGCTGCCATGAACCGTGTGGTCTTCATGGGGCTGTAGGTTTGCGGCTCCAGCCCAGAGGGCGATGAGCGGACAGTAAGCGTCAGGTCAAGGACGAAACCCACCGGTACGGCCCCGCGTCGCGGGCCGGCCTGGAGGGCACGGTCAGGAACGCGGCCAGGCGCCCCAGGCACTGCTCACCATGGCGGCCAGGTCGCGCTCGGCGCGCCACCCGAGCACCGCCGCGATGCGGGTGACGTCGGCCCATGTGGCCGGCGGGTCGCCCGCGCGACGATCGACCACCTGCGCGTCGACATCGCGGCCGATCACGGTGCTGATCGTCGCCATCACCTCGCGCACCGACGCGCCCACGCCGCGCCCGACATTGAACACATCGGCCACCGTGCCGCTCTCGCACCGCGCGACCGCCGCCACGTGCGCGGCCGCCAGATCGACCACGTGCACGTAGTCACGGATGCAGGTGCCGTCGGGCGTGGGGTAGTCGTCGCCGAAGATCTGCGGGCGACGCCCCTCGTCGAGCGCGCGGAACACCATGGGGATGAGGTTGTTGACGCTGGGGTCACCGAGGTCGTCGGCTCCCGCGCCCGCGACGTTGAAGTAGCGCAGGGCCACCCACGACAGGTCGCGGGCCACGCCCTCGTCGTGCGCCATCCACTCGCCGATGACCTTGGTGCTGCCGTACGGCGACTCCGGGTGCAGCGGGGCGTCCTCGGTGACCGGGTTGACCGGTGGCGTGCCGTAGACCGCGGCGGACGAGGAGTACACGAGCCGCGAGACGTCTGCCGCCGCCATCGCCGCGAGCAGGCTGGTCATCCCGCCGACGTTCTCGTCGTAGTAGTGCAGCGGCTGGTGCACCGACTCCCCGGCCGCCTTCTTGGCGGCCAGGTGCACGACACCGTCGATGCGGTGCTCGCGCAGGGCCCGCACGACGGCCGCAGTGTCCTGCAGTCGCGACCGCACGAGCGGCACGTCGGAGGGCACCTTGGCGGCGATGCCGGTGGACAGGTCGTCGAGCACGACGGCCGCACGACCGGAGTCGCGCAGAGCACGCACGACGTGGGCGCCGATGTACCCAGCGCCGCCCGTGACCAGCCACGTGGTCACGCGCTCGCCCCGCTCACGCGAACGTCTCGCCGGTGAGGAGCTCGTACGCCTCGACGTACTTGGCGCGTGTGCGCGCGACGACGTCGTCGGGCAGCGCCGGCGGCGGCTCACCGGATCCGCGATCCCACCCGGAGGCGGGCGAGGTGAGCCAGTCGCGCACGTACTGCTTGTCGAATGACGGCTGCGGGCCGCCGGGCTTCCAGGCCGCCATCGGCCAGTAGCGCGAGGAGTCGGGGGTGAGGACCTCGTCGCCGATGACGATCTGCCCGCGGTGGCGTCCGGCGGTGGCCGTGCCGAACTCGAACTTGGTGTCGGCGAGGATGAGTCCGCGCTCGCGCGCCAGCGATCGGGCCCGGTCGTAGACCGCCAGCGACAGCCGCTTGAGCTCCTGCGCCTCCTCCTGGCCGACCATGACCATCACCTCGTCGAAGGTGATGTTCTCGTCGTGATCGCCGATGGCCGCCTTCGTGGCCGGGGTGAAGATCGCCTTGGGCAGTTCGGAGCCGTCGACCAGGCCCGGCGGCAGACCGTTGCCGCAGATCGCGCGGTTCTCGCGGTACTCCGTCAGGCCCGAGCCGGCCAGGTACCCACGCACGACGCACTCCACCGGGAGCATGTCGAGCGGCTCGCACATCATCGCCCGGCCGCGCACCGAGTCCGGCACGTGCAGGCCGAGCACGTGGCTGGGGACGAGGTCGGCGATGCGCTCGAACCACCACAGCGACAGAGCGGTGAGGATGCGGCCCTTGTCGGGGATGACCGTGGGCAGCACCCAGTCGTAGGCCGAGATGCGGTCGCTGGCGACGAACAGCAGGCGTCCCTCGGGAGTGCGGTACAGGTCGCGCACCTTGCCGGAGTAGACGTGCGTGTAGTCCGCCGGCAGCCCGTAGTCGGGTGACGTCACAGGATGTCTCCGGGCACGTATGCCGCAGCGGCCGGATGCGCCGTGGTGACCGCCTCGACGGCGTCGGCCACCGCGCGCACCTGGCTCGCGGCGGCTCCGGTGAAGTCCAGCGGACGGGCGATGACGGCACCGAGTTCGTCGCGCGACAGGCCCAGGCGCGGATCGCCGGCTAGTCGGTCGAGCAGGTCGTTGTCGCCGCCCTCACGAAGCGCCAAGGCCACCGCCACCGCATGCTCCTTGATGGCCTCGTGGGCGGTTTCGCGTCCGACTCCGCGACGCACCGCGGCCAGGAGCACCGCGGTGGTGGCCAGGAACGGCAGGTTGCGGTCGAGCTCGCGATCAATGACCGCGGGGAAGG
>CAYFLO010000191.1:0-4035 GCA_964343995.1 uncultured Bifidobacteriaceae bacterium | reverse complement strand
CCGGCTTCATCTCCGAGCTCGGCCGCACGTTCACCAGTTACCTGGCCGACAATCCACTGGACGGGCGAGTCGTGGGATTCACCTCCTGGAGTCGCACCCTGCGCGAGGCCATCTCGGTGCTGGAGGCCGGATCCGGTTTCAGTGCCGACTACGTCGTGGAGATGCTCGGCGACGTCGGGCCGCCCACCGCCCAGCACGATGCCGCGGCGACGACACAGCAGTTGGCCAGCATCGCCGGTGCGCAGCCGCGCTACCTGCGGGTGCCCGGGGTCGTGAATTCCCGCGATGCCCGCAAGACGATTCTGGACCTCAACGGCCATGCCCAAGAGGCTCTGGCGCTTCTGGACACTCTTGACGATGCCCTCGTCGGCATCGGCACGTGTGAGGTGGATCCGCCGATCCGATCGGGTGAGAACTACTTCACCAAGGAGCAGCTGAAGCACGTGGCCGGACTCGGTGCAGTCGGCCAGGTGAACCTGCGCTTCATCGATGCCGAGGGCAATCCGATCGTCAGCGAACTCGACGACCTCGTCATCGGAGTCTCGCTCGAGCAGTTGAAGAACTGCCGACGCACGATTTCCGTTGCCGGTGGCGCCACCAAGGTCCCTGCGATCCGGGCCTCACTCAAGGGCGGATGGGTCAACACGCTCATCACTGACGTCGACACGGCCAAGGCACTCGTCAAGGCTGCCTGATCGGGCTGCGGCTCGACGCTCGGCACCGCACGTGCAACGCGGGAGAGGCCACGTATCAGCGGTGTGCGCGCTCCAGCGTCGTCTCCACGGCTGATGTCCACCCGGCCAGCAGTTCCTCGCGACGCTCGGCCGACATCTGCGGCTCGAACACGCGGTCCTGCGTCCAATGATCGGCCAGGTCGGCCTGAGTCCAGATGCCCGACGCAAGTCCGGCCACCTGTGCGACTCCCAGCGCCGTGCGCTCCAGTTCCGTGGGACGCACGATCGGGATCCCGGTGATGTCCGCCTGGAACTGGCACAGCAGCGTGCTCGCCGCCGCACCACCATCGACCTTGAGCTCGGGGACGGACACGCCCGCGGCGACGAGCGCCATGACGTTGTCGTGGGTCTGGTAGGCCATCGCCTCGACACCGGCACGCACGACATGCGCCGCCGTCGACTCCAGCGTCAGGCCGACGATCGCAGCCGCGGCATCGCGCTCCCACCGGGGGGCACACATGCCGGCGAAGGCCGGGACCACGTAGACCCCGGCGGTGTCGGGAACGCTGCTGGATACCGACTCGATGTCGACCGCGTCACCCAGCAGTCCGAGCCGATCGCGCATCCACTGCAGCGTCTGACCGCAGTGGAAGACGACGCCCTCGACCTCGTAGGCAGTCACTCCCCCGACAGTCCACCCCACACTGCCGGTGAGGCCCGCAGGAACGGTGGGTGTGGCTCCGGCATTGCCGGTGAGCACGCCGGCCGTCCCGTAGGTGTTCTTGGTGGACCCGGGAGTGAAGCACCCCTGGCCGAACATGCCCGCCTGCTGGTCGGCCATGACCGCCCGCACCGGAATCGCGCGGGTGCCCGGGAGCCCGACCTCAGCGGGGACCACGTCACCGAAGTGCGCATCCGAGGCGAGGGCGGGAGGAAGGAGCTCCGTCGGGATCCCGAAGTGATGGCACAGCTTCTCGTCCCACTCCAGGTTCTCCAGCGAGAACAGAGCCGTGCGCGAGGCCTCGCTGTGATCGGTGGCATGCGAGCGCCCCGCGGTGAGCTGCCACAGCAGCCACGTATCGATCGTGCCCGCGGCGAGCTGTCCGGCCTCGGCCCGCGCACGAACGCCCGGCACCTCTTCCAGGATCCAGGCCAGCTTGCCGGCACTGAAGAAGGAGTCGTTGAACAATCCGGTACGCGCGCGGATCTCGTCGTCCAGTCCCTCGCGACGCCAGCGATCGATGATCGGGTCGGTCTGCTTAGACATCCACATGATCGCCGGATGCACCGGTTCACCGGTGGCGCGATCCCAGATCAGGCAGCTCTCCCGGTGGGTCGTGATGCCGATCGCGGCGATGTCATCGGCCGTGATGCCGGCCTCGGCCACCGCCGCGATCATGGCCTGCTGCTGGGCCTGCCACAGCGCATACGGGTCGAGTGCCACCCACGACGGACGCGGGAAGGTGGCCACCACGGGACGTCGCTGCTCGGCGACGATCGTTCCGCCCGCGTCCACCACTACCGCGCGCGCCGACGAGGACCCCTCGTCAAGGGCCAGGATGAACTCCGGGGAGCTCACACGTTCTCCGGCACGACGGGGGTGTGAGTGGACGACTCCGCGTGCGGCACGGCCAGGCGCGCGACCCACTCCTGGTACTCGCGCACCTGCGCCTGCTGCTCGTCGGCATCCCAGCCCAGCTCTGCCGACAGCAGTTCGACGGATCGAGCGGTCGCGGCCGACCCGTGACCGGGCTCGAAGGCCAGCAGAAGCCGACGGGCGAGCACGTCGGTGAGGGTCACCGCGAACTCCTCCCGCACGGAGAAGACCACCTCGGCCGCGATGGCACCGGTCTGCTCGTCGATGACCTGAGCGAGGCTCGTGTCACTGGCGGCGAGGGCGGTCACGTCGGTGGCGCGGGCGCCGTAGCGGTTGACGAGACGGGCTGCCGTGCGGCCGGAGAATCCGGCGGACTGAAGTTGAGCCACCAGCGCAGCGGGGTTGTCGATCTGGCCGGGCAGCGCCTCGTCGGCCGTCGTGCACGGCGGCGCCGTGCGCCCGAGCCGCGCAAACGTGTCGTCGACGGCGTCCTGGGCGAGCTGTCGGTAGGTGGTGAGCTTGCCGCCCACGACAGTGATGAGCCCGGGAACCGACGGCGCGTGGTCGTGCAGCACGTGACTGCGGGGCACCTCCCACTCCGGCACATCCGGCGCATAGGGAAGCGGGCGCACGCCGGAGTAGGTGAAGAGCACGTCATCGGGGGTGAGGTTCGCCTCCGGGATGAGCTCATTGACCTCGGCCAGGAGGTATTCCAGCTCGTCGGTATCGCAGCGGGCCTCGTCCGGATCGCGCTCGAAGCGCAGGTCGGTGGTGCCGATGAGGTACCGGCCCATCCACGGGATGACGAGCACGAGTCGGCCGTCTTTGCGCGACTCGTAGTAGACGACATCGTTCGGCGCGCCCGGGAAGGGGTTGACGATCAGGTGGCTGCCCTTGGTGCCGCCGTTGAGGCGCGGCTGCGGGGGGATGTCGTCGGCAAAGACGCGATCGATCCACGGACCGGCCACGTTGAGGATGAGCGGGGCACGCACCTCGTGACGCACACCCGTGCGCGTGTCGACGTACCGCACTCCCGCGGCGCGACCGTTCTCCATGATCACCTGGTCGACATTCGCCTTGGTACGGATCTGTGCACCCCTGCGCGCCGCCGCAACCGCGACTTCGACGCACAGGCGCTCGGCGTACTCCACCTGGCCGTCGGTGAACACGACGGCACCGGTGAGACCCTGCTGGCCGATCCCGGGGAAGCGGGCGAGGGTCTTGCGCTTGTTCAGGGCCCGGTGTCCCTCGGTCTTCTTGTCGAAGGACAGGACGTCATAGGCGATCATGCCCAGGCGGATCATCCAGGCCGGACGCCGGTTGTGTGCGTATGTCGGCATGAGCAGCCGCACCGGCTTGACCAGATGCGACGCGTTGCGGAACAGTCGCTCGCGCTCGCGAAGCGACTCGCGCACGAGCGCGAAGTCACGATGCTCCAGGTAGCGAAGACCGCCATGAACGAGTCGGCCCGACCAGGCCGAGACACCGCTGCAGAGGTCGTCCTTCTCCAGCACGATGACCGACAGTCCTCGGTTCGCCGCATCCTGGGCGATACCGAGGCCGTTGATCCCGGCACCGACAACGATGAGGTCGTAGTCGGTCGATGTCCCGTCCACTGGGCTCCTTCGCGTCAGCCTTAAAGGCCCCAGGCCTTGCCCGAGCAGCCGTACAGATCCATTTTGCTCACGGTGGCGGCGATCATGCGTTCACGGCCCTCGGCCATCGCGTCCTCGAGCTGGCGGTCACCCTTGGACCACACCGACT
>CAYFLO010000190.1:0-4042 GCA_964343995.1 uncultured Bifidobacteriaceae bacterium | reverse complement strand
GTGCTGCAGATGCGGCAGGCGTGGGTACGTGCGCAGCGCAGCCGCACGACCTCGGTGAGGAGTGGATCGAGGGCGTCCCCGGTCATCGCGCAGTCCTGGTAGGCGATCCACAGCGTGCGCAGGTCCGCATCGTCGTGCGCATCGCCGTCGGGCGTGACCTCGAGCAGGTGGCCACCCAGCAACGCCATCGACATCACCCGCACGCGCGCGGCGGCCTCGACCACGTAGAGCGCGGTGACGAGCTCCTTGGTCGGAGCCTGGTCGGTCTCGTCGCGAAGGGAGGTGACGTCGAGGACGAACTGGTCGGCGAAGCCGCTCCACGGATCGCGACCCCGGCGCGGCGCGGCGGGGGTCGTCGCCGACACCCCGGTGACCGCGGTCACCGCGACCGCGGCACTGGCCCAGCGGTCGGGGCCGAGCACGGTGATGGCCCGGCGGTGAGCCCGGGCCAGGAGGGTGACGGCCTGGGGGCGGCGCGCGCTCAGCTCGCTGCTCACCGGGGTCACCGGGCCAGCGTGCCAGAGGCGGGGGTGCCGCAGGCCACAGCACGCTCGTTCGCCTATGCGGGACGCTGCGCCTCCCCGGGGACCGCGGGGACGGCAGGATGGGGCGGCGGATCAAGGAGGACCCGGTGACGATCATCAGTGACGAGCAGGCGCGCGCGTTCGCGGACGCCCTGTACGAGGCCCGGCGCACCGGCGTGCCGATCCGCCCGTTCACCGAGGCCAACCCCGACCTGGGCATGCTTGACGGCTACGCCATCCAGCAGCACCTCACCCGCCGCCTGCTGGAGTCCGGTGAGGTCATCAGCGGCTACAAGCTCGGACTCACGTCGGCCGCGATGCAGCAGCTGCTCGGCGTCGACCAACCCGACTTCGGTCCGGTGTTCGCCTCGACCGTGTTCCGCGACGGCATCGAGATCCCGGTCGACCGGTTCATCGCCCCGCGCATGGAGGCCGAGATCGCCGTGGTCCTAGGTGCCGAGCTCTCCGGCCCGCACTGCACGCCGGCCGACGCACGGCAGGCCACCGCGGGCCTGGTGGCCTCGCTGGAGATCGTCGACTCCCGCATCGCCGACTGGAAGATCAAGCTCGCCGACACCGTCGCCGACCTCGCGAGCAACGGTGCGATCGCGCTGTCGAGCCAGGTCGTGCCGCTGGATGGCATCGACCCGCGCCTCATCGGCATGGTGTTCACCAAGAACGGCGAGCAGGTGGCCACCGGTGCCGGTGCCGCGGCGATGGGCGACCCCCTCGCGGCTGTCGCCTGGCTGGCCAACACCCTGGCGCCGCTTGGTGTCACGCTGCCCGCGGGCTCGGTGATCATGACCGGTGCCCTGCACGCCATGGTGCCGGTGCAGCCCGGCGACGTCTTCCGCGCCGACTTCGACCGGCTCGGTCCCATCACCATCCGCATGGCCAAGGATTAGGGAGTCACGCGATGCGCTGCGCCATCCTGGGTTCCGGCAACATCGGGACCGACCTCATGATCAAGCTGCTCAAGGAGCCGCGCGGTCCGCTGGAGCTTGTGGCCCTGGTGGGCATCGACCCGGCCTCCGACGGCCTGGCGCGGGCGCGCCGCCTCGGGGTCGAGGGCCCGCACGAGGGCCCGCAGTGGATCCTCGACCACGCCGACGACATCGACATGGTGTTCGACGCCACCAGCGCCTACGTGCACAAGCGGCATGCGCAGGACTACGCCGACGCGAACATCATCGCCGTCGACCTCACCCCCGCGGCCGTGGGCCCGAAGGTGATCGCGGCGGTCAACCTCACCGAGCACCTCGACGCACCCAACATCAACATGGTCACCTGCGGCGGCCAGGCCACCACGCCGATGGTCTACGCCGTTCGGCGTGCGGTCGAGAACCTGCCCTACGCCGAGATGGTGTCGACGGTGGCCTCCAAGTCGGCCGGCCCGGGCACGCGTCAGAACATCGACGAGTTCACCAAGACCACGTCGACCGCGCTTCGCGAGATCGGCGGCGCCCAGACGAGCAAGGCGATCATCATCCTCAACCCCGCCGAGCCGCCGATCATGATGCGCAACACCGTGTTCGCCGGCCTGCCCGAGGGCACCGACCACGACCGTGTGCTGGAGTCCATCCACCGCATGGAGGGCGAGGTGCAGCGCTACGTGCCCGGCTACCGGCTGAAGAACCCGCCGGTGATCGAGGAGGGCCCGTACAACACCCCGGGCGGCGTCGTGCCGCACCGCGCGGTGATCCTGCTGGAGGTGGAGGGCGCGGGCGACTACCTGCCGCCCTACGCCGGCAACCTCGACATCATGACCGCCGCCGCGCAGCGCATCGGCGAGGCCATCGCCGCGCACAAGGGAGCAGGGGTGCCCGCATGACCACGACCACGCCCGCACGCGACTACCGCCTGATCGACTCCACGCTGCGCGACGGATCGCACGCGCTCAGCCACCAGTACCACGAGGCCGACGTCATCCGGATCGTCCAGGGCCTGGACGCTGCCGGCGTGGAGGTCATCGAGATCGCCCACGGCGACGGCCTGGGCGGCTCGTCCTTCAACTACGGCTTCTCGGCCGTGCCGGAGAAGGAGCTCATCGCCAAGGCGTGCGAGGTCACCACCAACGCCAAGATCGCCTGTCTGCTCCTGCCCGGCATCGCGCTGGCCGACGACCTGCGCGAGGTCAACGAGATGGGCGTGCAGGTGGCCCGCATCGCCGTGCACTGCACCGAGGCCGACATCACCGAGCAGCACATCAAGGTGGCCAAGTCGCTGGGCATGGAGGCCATCGGCTTCATGATGATGGCGCACATGAACAGCCCCGAGGGGCTGGTCGAGCAGGCCATGCTGCTGCAGTCGTACGGCGCCGACACCATCTACATCGCCGACTCCGCGGGTGCCATGACGGTCGACGACGTGCGTCGTCGCGTCAACGCCCTCGTCGAGGCGGTCGAGGTGCCGATCGGCGTGCACGCGCACAACAACCTGTCGATGGCCGTCGCCAACTCGATCGCCGCCTACGAGGAGGGTGCCCGCAACCTCGACGGCACCTCGGCGGGCCTGGGCGCCGGTGCCGGCAACTGCCCCACCGAGATCCTCGCCGCGGTGTCGACCAAGTACGGCATCGAGACCGGTGTCGACCCGTTGAAGCTCATGGACCTGGCCGAGGAGGTCGTGCGTCCGCTTATGCCGCGCCAGCAGGTCATCGACCGGGCTGGACTGATCCTGGGTTACGCCGGCGTCTACGGCTCGTTCCTGCTGCACGCGCAGCGCGCGGCCGAGCGCTACAACGTGCCGCAGTCGGAGATCCTGCTCGAGCTCGGACGCCGCAAGGTCGTCGGCGGCCAGGAAGACATGATCATCGACGTGGCCCTGGAACTCGCGCGCAAGCACGCCGAACAGGGCTGACACCACCGACGATGCGGCTGACCCGCACCTGAGCGGGTCAGCGGCCGGGCAGTCCGCTTTGAGAGGATCGCGAGCATGACCTCCTGGCGCGCGCGCTTCTCCCAGTACGGCTGGGCCATCCTTCCGCTCCGGCTCTTCCTGGGCATCACCCTCATCTACGCGGGCCTGCTGAAGTTCTTCGACCCCAACTACCTCAACCCGGCCTCGCCCGACGGCGTGCAGCACCAGATGGCCGCAGCCGCGATCACCAGCCCGATCAGCGCCATGGTGAGCCAGACGGCCGAGCACGCCACGCTCTTCGGCCTGATGATCGCGCTGGGTGAGCTGCTCGTCGGACTGGGTGTGCTCCTGGGCGTGTTCACGCGCATCGCCGCGGCCGGCGGGTTCCTGCTGAGCCTGTCGTTCTTCCTCACGGTGAGCTGGGGGACGAGCCCGTACTTCCTGGGCCCCGACATCGTCTTCATGTTCGCGTTCACCCCGCTCATCCTCGGCGGCGACGGCGGTGTGCTGTCGGTGTCCGGCGCGATCAAGCGCTCCACGCGTCGGCGCATGAACCTCGCCGTTCCGGCGCCTGCGCACGAGTCCGCCACCATTACCGCTGGCGTCGAGCGCCGCGCGCTCGTGCAGACCGGTGTCGTCGCGGTGCTCGCCGCCAGCGG
>CAYFLO010000189.1:0-4050 GCA_964343995.1 uncultured Bifidobacteriaceae bacterium | reverse complement strand
GCCGGCAACACGTCGTCCGCCGCAACGGCGACGCTCATCCTGGACTCCACGCCGCCGGCCGCCCCGGTCATCAACGCCATCAGCACCTACGCACCCGCGCAGCCGCTCACCGGCACCGCCGAGGCCAACGCCACCGTGCAGGTCTACGACGGATCCACCCTCGTGGGTACGACCACCGCCAATGGCTCGGGTGTGTGGTCGCTCACGACGAGCGCCCTCGGCGCGACCTCCCACTCGCTCACCGCCACCGCCACCGATGCTGCAGGCAACACGGGTGCGGCATCGACGCCGGCCGTGACGATCTCGGCGGTCTACGCAACCATCCTCAATGCCGCCAACGGCACCGACGACAACCAGCTGGCGCTGTCGGCAACGCAGTACGCGGCCGACGGCCTGACGATGATCGACACGGCGGCCAAGGCGTCGCTGCTCAACGACGTGCTGGATGCCCAGGCGCTCACCGCAGTCGACACCCGGGCCGAGCTCACCGCCCTGGCCACCACGGTGTCGGGCCTCATGGTGACGGCAGCGAACGGCACGGCGAGCCCGGCCCTCACCGTGGCCGACCTCACGGCGATCGGGCTGTCGGGCGTGACGAGCCAGAACCTCGCGGACGTGCTCGCCGCGATCGCGGCCACGGCCAACGACGGCAGTGGTATCGACACGTTCGCCGAACTGTCGTCCGTGGTCGCGGCGGCCGTCGCGTCATCAAGCGCCAAGTACGCGGCCCTGAGCCTCATCGCCGCCTACGACGGGACGAACACCGCACCGACGGAGGGCACCTTCAGCGACGCCGGAATCACGGGTGTCACGTCCGGCAATCTCGCGACGATCAACACCGCTTTCGCGGCGATCGGCTCGACCGCATCCGACACCCAGGCCGAGGTGCAGGCCACTGTCGACGCCTACGTGGCGGTTCTGGCGGCGGCTGATGGCACGCGCAACAACAACGCCCAGCTCACGGCGGCCCAGTTCAGTGATCTGGGGCTCTCCACCATCGATTCCACCACTGAGTTGGCGCTCATCAACCGCGTGCTCGACACCGCCACGACCGCCCAGGTCGACACGTACGCCGAGCTGTCGGGCCTGGCGAGCACCGTCGTCGGGATCATGGTCACAGCCGCCGGAGGTGTCGCTGTCCCGACCATCACCGCCGCTGACCTGGCGGCCATCGGCCTCACCGGGGTGACGAGCGCGAATCTCGCCTCGGTTCTCGGTGCGATCGCCGGTACGGCGGATGACGGCAGCGGGGTCGACACCATCGTGGAGCTGCAGGCCCTCGTCGACCAGGTGGTGAATGACGCCAAGGCAGCCGCCCTGGCCATCATCACCGGCTACAACGGCAGCAACACCGCCCCGACGGCCAATGACTACAGCAATGCCGGCATCGCGGGCGTCACCTCGAGCACCCTCGGCCTGGTCAACACGATCATTGCCACATCCGCGGGCACGGCCAAGGACACCGCCGCCGAGGTGCAGGTCATCGCCGACATCGCGGCGAGCCTTCTCGCCGGTGCGGACGGCAACGGTGCCAACAACAACGTCACGCTTACCGCCTCGCAGTACGCCCTCATCGGCCTGACGACCATCGACGACGCCACCAAGGCCAGCCTGCTCAATGACGCGATCGACGCGATGACGTCAAGCCAGGTCGATACGCAGACCGAGCTCCTCGCCCTGGCCTCGATCGTCAATCGGCTCATGTCCACGGCGGCCGATGGCTCACCAAGCCCGGCGCTCACCGCGTCCGACTTCGCCACGCTGGGGATCACCGGCGTCACGGCCGACAACCTCCCGGCGGTCATCGCCGCCATCGAGGCCAGCGCCAACGACGGCACGGGTATCGACACCATGGCCGAACTGCAGGCCCTGGTCACCGGCGCGGTGAACTCCTACACGACGTCGCTGGCGAAGATCAGCGGCTACACCGGCAGCAACAGTGCGCCAACGGCCACCGACTACACCAATGTCGGCGTCACCGGGGTCGATGCGGGCAACCTCGCCGCGATCAACTCCGTCATCGGCCCGCTGAACTCGACCGCCACCGATACCCGCGTGGAGATCCAGGCGATCGTCGACGCCTACAACGTCATCCTCGGTGCGGCCGACGGCGTCTCGGGGACGGGCGGGACCCTCACGGCGGCCCAGTTCGAGCTCCTGGGTGTCACCACGATCAACACCAGCGCCGAGGCTCTGCTGCTGAGCCTGGTGACCGATCAGCTCACCGTGACCCAGGTCGACACACTGACGGAGCTCAATGCCCTTGCATCGATCGTTGACCGGATCCAGACGGTGGCCGCCGGCGGTACGGCGTCCCCTCTGCTCACTGCTGCTGACTTCGCGCTCCTGGGCATCACCGACGTCACGTCGAGCAACCTCAGCGCGGTTATCGCCGCCATTGCGGCGACGGCAGACGACGGCAGCGGAGTGGACACCTTCAGCGAGCTAAGTGCCGTCTGCTCGTCGGCGGCCCAGCAGGCGTTCGACGATGCCCTGGCGCGGATTTCGGCCTACGACGGCTCGAACACGGTTCCCGTGCAGCTGGACTACGACCTCATCGGCGTCACCGGGATCAGCAACGCCAATCGCGCCATCATCAACACCGCCATCAATGTGCTGCCCGCAGAAGCCACCGACTCCGTGGCCGAGGTGCAGGCGACCATCGACGCCTACCGGCTCGTGATCGCCGCCGCCGACGGGGTCAGCGACGGCGACCCGGTCCTGTCGACGTCCGACTTCGCCGCCCTGGGGCTGTCGAACATCGACACCGCGGCGGATGCCTCACTCATGAACGCCTGGATCGACAAGTCGGCTGCCACCGCGGTCGACACCCAGCCCGAGCTTGCGGCGATGGCCTCGATCGTCGATCGCCTCATGCGCACGGCCGCGGGGGAGACGGTCACGCCTTCGCTCACCGCCGCCGACTTCGCCACCCTGGGTATGAGTGGCGTGACGGCGAGCAACCTGTCGACGGTCATTGCCGAGATCGCCGCCACGGCCGACGACGGCACGGCGATCGACACCTTCGCTGAACTCACGGCGGTCATTGACCAGGCGGTGGCCGATGCCACGGCGGCATCCCTGGTGCTCATCGCGGCGTACGACGGCACGAATGCGGTGCCCGCGCTCAGCGACTACGCCAATGCCGGTGTCACCGGCATGACCGGCACGCTGCTCGACCCGGTCAACACCGTCATCGCCGACCTCGCGTCCACCGCGACGGACTCGGCAGCCGAGATCCAGGCGGTGGTCGACGCCTACACGGCGATCCTGGCGGCCGCCGATGGCAACGCGGCATCCGGGCCGACGCTGTCGCTCACGCCCGCCGACTACGCGGTCCTGGACCTTGGCGCCCTGGACACCGCGAGCGAGGTCGCGCTCATGAACTCCGTGCTCGCCGGGCGCACTCAGGCCCAGGTCGACACCTACGCCGAGCTCGCCGCGATCGCCGATGTCATCAGTCGGCTGAACCAGCAGGTTGCGGGCACGCCCCCGACCCCGGACATCACCGTGGCCGATCTCGCCCTCATCGGCATCACTGGCCTGGACTCCACGAACCTCGCTCAGTTCCTCAGTGCCATCACGGCGACGGCTGATGACGGCACTGGCATCGACACCCTGGCCAAGCTTAGTGCCATCCGCGACTCGGTCGTGGCCGACCAGGCGAGCGCGTTGGCGCTGATCGCGTCCTACGACGGCACGAACACGGTGCCGACGCTGGCGGACTTCTCCGCCCTAGGAGTGGCCGGGGTCACCTCGGCAAACCTGGCTGGTATCAACGGTTTCCTGGCGACGATGGGCTACTCGATCACCGACTCCTTCGCCGAGATCCAGGCGCTCATCGACGCCTACCTCGTGCTCGAACCGGGCTGCGACGGCATCGACAATGACAACGTCGATCTCACGGCCGCGCAGTGGGTGGCTCTGGGCTTCGGTCCGGATCTGCTGCCCGAGGACGTGCAGGCGCTCGACGACTACTACGACACGGTGGACTGGACCGTCACCGTGGACTCACAGACCCCGATCGGTGGCGCGAACGCGGTCCTTGAC
>CAYFLO010000188.1:2834-4065 GCA_964343995.1 uncultured Bifidobacteriaceae bacterium | reverse complement strand
GCGGCCGCGGCGATGACGAGGAACACGACCCGGCGGGTGCTCAGGGCCGTGCGTGCCCCGCCTGCCTGCGTTGCCATAGGACCTCCCGGTACCGCGTGCGAGAGGCGCCCTGCGACGCCATCCGTGGACGCGATCCTGCCCCACCGGAGGCGTCCGCACCGGGCTTCGCGTCACCATTGGCGCGCGTGCCCGGCGCCCCGGTCAGGTCTTGACGGTCGGAGTCGTGGGAACGCCGACGATGGTCATCACGACCGCGTCGGGTCCGACCATCACCCCGGCATCGCGCATCATCACGTTGCTCACCAGCGGCATGTCACCGGTGACCATGTCGTTCATCATCGCGACCATCGGGGCGTTCATCGGACAGGCCATCGTGCCATCGGCCTGCTTGACGCAGTCGGTCATCGTGCCCGGCTCCATCGCCATCATCGTCTGCATCATGGCGATGCCCATGGCGTCAGGCGTCGTGGCCATCACGCAGGTTCCGGGAACGGCGGGATCGGTCATGCACGACACCGTGACCATGGGGATGGTCACCTTGGCCGACGACGACCACGCTGACCAGTGCATCCCGTCGTCATTGGTCGTTCGGGTGCGGGCGGTGACATCGCCGGTGGAGTTCCACATGGCCGTACCCGTCCACGCGCCCGCCGAGCCGTTGATGGTGGCCGTGGTCGACCCGTCCGTCAGCTCCACCTGGTAGCCGGTGAGGTCGGCGCCGCCGGTGGACGACGACGGCGTGACTGTCCACGTCACCGTGGAGGCATGCGCGTCGAACGACAGGGCGATGGCCGGGGCGTCGGGGGCCGTGACGATGCCGCCCAGGGTGATCGCAGTGCCGTAGGCACTGCGCACGCCGGTGGATGTCTCGACGTACGGGCGAAGGACCACGCTCGTCCCCGGATCCGGAAGCACGACACTGAATGTCGTGCTGCCGCTGGAGTAGTACGAGGACTCGTCGTCTCGCGCCAGGCCATAGCGCGCGATCGTCGCACCCGCGGGCACGGTGCCGGCGGTGAACGTCACCGAGCGCGTGGTGCCCGACGTGGCACCCAGGGTGAGCGTCGGGGCACCGGGCTGCGCGCCCGGCGTGACGGTGAGCGTGCTCGACCAGTCACCGGAGCCCAGGGCATTGACACCGCGCACCTGGATATCGACGGCCATGCCGGCGGTGAGCCCGTTGATGGTGATCGGCGAGCTGGCGCCACCACTCGTGGCCGTGCCCCAGGCG
>CAYFLO010000188.1:0-2824 GCA_964343995.1 uncultured Bifidobacteriaceae bacterium | reverse complement strand
GAACGACACCGTCACCGGGCCGGTCGCATCGATGACGTCGAGGCCGGTGACCTGGTGCGGGGTCGTGCCGACTGTGAAGCTCGCACTCGACGACCATGGGCCTGCGCTGTACCAGTTGCCCGCGCGGACCTGCACGTCATAAGCGGTGCCGGGAGTAAGCCCGGAGAGCGTCGGCGAGCCGCCGGTGAAGCCGACGGGCGCCGACCAGGCGCCGCCGTTGGTGCGGAACTGGTACTCGTAGCCCGCGATGCCCAGGATGCCGGCGTCAGGCGCGGTGTAGGAGATCGTGGCGCTGGTGCCGCTCACGCTCGCCGCGACATTGGTGGGCGCCGCCGGCCCGGCCAGGGTGAAGGTGCCCGTGGCGTTGGGGCCGCTGGCCGAGCTCACCGTCACGCTGATGTTCGGCTTGCCATCGCAGTAGCCGGGCGTTGTGCGGCCGGACGTGGTGGAGATCGCCTGCACGCCGTTGGAGGACGACCACGGACCCGAGCAGGCGGTGTTCACCGAGGTGAGGCGGTATCCGCCCGTGCTTGGCACCGACCACGAGACGAAGTAGATGCTGCCGGTGCGCGAGACCCCGGAGATCACCGGTGAGGCGATCGACGTGAGGGCGCTCGCCGTGGCAGCTGTCGTCCACGGGCTCGTGAGCGCGCCATTGACGCTCTGCACCTGGACCCAGTACTTCGTACCGAGAGTCGCGGCGATGTTCGTCGACGTGCCCGAGACGCTGGACGCTGTGCCGTAGGTGCCCGGCGATGCGGCGTCATAGGCCGACGTCGCCACCCGAACCGAGTACGACGCCGCGCCGGCTGCCGGCGACCAGGAGACGTTGACCTTGCCACTGGCCGCGTCGTAGGTGGCCGTCACGCCGGTGACGTCGGCCGGCTGGGTGAGCGTGGTGAACGACGTGGTGACCCAGTCCGACGAGAGCCCACCGGCGTTGGTCGCACGCACACGCAGGCGGTACTCGGCGCCAGCCGTGAGGCCCGTGATGGTGAACGGCGATGACGGACCGGTCGGAGTGACCGTGGACCACGACGTGCCACCGTCGTTCGACAGGCCGAACTCGTAGCCGATGAGGGCGCCGGCACCCGAGGACACTGGCGAGCCGGTCGATGCGGGCGCACTCACGGTTGCCGTGATCGAGTCTTTGCCCACGAGCGTGGCGGTGATGGCCGGCGCGCTCGGACTGCCATAGAGCAGCCAGGCATCGGAGGCGGGCGACCAGCCTGCTGCGTTGTGCGCCCGGACGGTCACCTGGTGTGGCCCATCGACCGAGGCGAAGGCAAAGTCATCGCGACACGAGGTGTACCCCGCATCGCAGGAGACGTCGAAGGTGAACGGCGGCTTCAGGTTGAGGACGAAGGCACCGGGGATCGTGACCTCGAGGGCGTCGATCGCACTGCTACCGGTGCCATTGGGGTATGAAAAACCAAGGCCCAGGGTGCGGTAGCTGCTGCCCCAGGGTGACGACCCGCGAGAGACATTGGTGATCGTCGGCTTGCCGGGGGCGGCCGCCGAGAACGCAGTCGTCGTCGACGCCGCGCCGGCCCCCACGCTCGTGACCGCGCGCACGCGCACGTCGTACGACGTGCCGGGCATGAGTCCCGTGAGGGTGAACGAGGTCGTCACCGTGGCGGCGACCGGAGTGGTGGTCGGTGCAGACGTCCACGGGCCGAACGACTCACCGCCGTTCGACGACAGCATGTACTGGTAGCCGGTGATCGCGGCTGTGCCCGGGTCGGCCGGCGCCGTGAAGGCGACGGTCGCGGTGACTGAACCGTCGCCGGCGATGACACCGGAGGCTGAGACGTTCGTGGGGGCCGCAGCGACGCGTGGCATCGGAGCCGGCGTGCCGCCGCCGGACGAGCCGCCAGCGGACGAAGAGCAGGCCCCTGGCTGCTTGAGCGCGAAGGCGACCGGCCCGTTGACCGAGCCCTCACCGACGACGTTGACGCCACGCGCCTCGATCGCATAGGTACACGGCCCGAGGCCAGCGATGGCGAACGGGCTCTCGGACCGCGCGATCCACGCTGACCAGGTCGAGCCGTTGTCGCTCGACAGGCGGTACTCGTAGCCGGTGATCGGTGAGCCGCCGGCATCGGCACCGTCGATGGTCACTGTCGCCGTCGACGCGGTGGTGTCGACACGGAAGGTCCCGAAGTCACCGGGAGTGGCGAGCATCGCCTTGGTCTCCGGCGCGCCGGACATCACCAGGCTCCGGTAGAGCACCACCTTGCGCTCGCCTCGAGCACAGGAGTTGCGCACACTGATGGTGCGCACCTTGGAGTCTCGGGTCGCCACACACAGGGCCTTGCCCTCACCAAGGGACAGCACGCGCGCCTGCTCAGTGGTGAGCACGAGAGCGCGTCCGCGCCCGGAGCAGGCACCAGCGGTGGCCACCTGCATGGGCGCGCCCGAGGTGGGCAGGCACAGGACCCGCAACGTCGGGGTCGTCGGCTCGGCGGGAGCGAACGCCATGGCCGACGGGGCCGCGGTGAGGCCGATCGTGGTCAGGGTGAGGGTCGCTGCGGCGAGGGCCGCCCCTCGGATGATGGCGAATCGACGGTGCACGGGTCCTCCCACGGCGGCGCGCTGGCGGACCTCGAGTCTAGAACGCGTCTCGAACCGAGTTCGACTCTCGCGGCCGCTCCCACGAGGGCGTCGTGGAAGAACGTGAAAAGGGGGCGTCCTCCTGCATCGCCAGGCGCGCGTTGAGCGGGGCTACTCCCCCGGCCCGCAGTTGGCGCCGCTGCCCAGTCCCCCCGAATAGGGCGTGCCGCGCTGGGTGATGAAGCTGTTGAGCGCCTGGACCAGGCCGGTG
>CAYFLO010000187.1:0-4078 GCA_964343995.1 uncultured Bifidobacteriaceae bacterium | reverse complement strand
CCGCACCTGGCCGGGGTCACCGGCGGGCTGTCGGGGCCGGCGATCCGTCCGGTGGCGGTGCGGTGCGTGTGGCAGATCCGTCAGGCGCTGCCCACCCTGCCGATCCTGGGCATGGGCGGCATCCGCACCGGCGCCGACGCCCTGCAGTTCATCCTGGCCGGCGCCAACGCCGTCAGCGTGGGCACGGTGGTCTTCCATGATCCGTCCGCGCCCAAGCGCATCCACGACGAACTCGAGCAGGCGCTCGTCGCGCGCGGCTTCACGGGCCTGCGCGAGGCCGTCGGGTACGCCCATCGCGGTCCGGACGAGACGCTGGAGGAGCCCGAACCGCTGGACGAGCTGTCATGACACGTGCACCGATCGCGGTCGCCCTCGATGCCCCGAGTCTGGACGTCCTCGGTGAGTGGGCCGGTGCCGTCGCTCCGCACGTGTCGACGCTCAAGGTCGGCCTGGAGGTCTTCTGCCGTGACGGCCACGCTGCCGTGCATCGGGCCCGCCAGGCCGCACCCGATGCCGACATCTTTCTGGACCTCAAACTGCACGACATTCCGGCCACGGTGGCCGGCGCTGCGCGCGCGGTCGCCGATCTCGCTCCGGCCTACCTCACTGTCCACGCCTCCGGTGGCCCGGACATGGTGGCCGCTGCCGTCGCCGAGTTGCCGCGCACCCGCGTCACCGCCGTCACCGTGCTCACCTCACTCGACGCCGCCACGCTTGCGCGCATAGGCCTGGAGGGGTCACCCGTCGAGGCGGCCGTGCGGCTGGCGGTCATGGCCGTGCAGGCCGGAGCCGGGGCGATCGTGTGCTCCCCGCAGGAGGTCGCGGCCATCCGCGCCGCGGTGGGTGCCGATCCGGTCCTCATCACCCCCGGCGTGCGTCCCGCCGGTGCCGACCTCGGCGATCAGCGTCGGGTGGCCACTCCGGAGCAGGCTCTCGCCGACGGCGCGGACCTTCTGGTCATCGGCCGACCCATCACCGCCGCCGCAGATCCCGGCGCGGCGGCGGCGGCGATCGCCGCGGGGATCGCGGCGGGCAGCGCACGATGACCATCGCGCCGCTCATCGTCGTCTCCGGCCCGTCGGGCGTGGGCAAGAGCACCGTCGTGGCCGAGGCACTCCGTCAGGACCCGCAGATCTGGCTGTCGGTGAGCGCCACCACGCGGGCCCCGCGCCCCGGCGAGGAGGACGGCCGGGAGTACTTCTTCGTCAGCGACTCCGGGTTCGACCGACTGATTGCCGAGGGCGGACTCCTGGAGTGGGCGCAGTACGCCGGGAATCGCTACGGCACGCCCAGCGCCCCGGTGCGCGAGCATCGGGAGCAGGGTCGCCCCGTGCTCCTGGAGATCGAGGTGCAGGGAGCCCGTCAGGTGCGCCGGGCCGTCCCCGACGCGCTCCTGGTGTTCCTGGAGCCTCCCTCATGGGAGGTCCTTGCCCAGCGGCTTCGTGGGCGAGGCACCGAGGATCCCGAGGCGGTCGACCGGCGCCTGGCGGCGGCGCGCGTGGAGCTCGAAGCCGCGGGGGAGTTCGACCGACGCCTGGTCAATGCGGACGTCCAGGCCACTGCTGCCGCCTTGGTAGCATGGGCCTCCGGCCAGCAGGGCGACGCGCCCTAGGCCGATCCGGGCACCCTCCGCCACCACGCGGTCCGGCGCCCAGCACCCTTCGGCCCCGCCCCACGCGGTCCCGGGCCACGACGAGAGGCAGCACGTGAGCGGACATCGCCCTGAGGGCATCACCCACCCCAGCATCGACGCGCTGCTGACCACCACCGACTCCAAGTACTCGCTGGTCATCTACGCCGCCAAGCGCGCGCGCCAGATCAACGCCTACTACTCCCAGCTGGGAGAAGGCCTCCTTGAGTACGTCGGCCCGCTCGTCGAGACGCACGTGCAGGAGAAGCCGCTCTCGATCGCCATGCGCGAGATCGACGCCGGCCTGCTCACCATCGAGCCGCTGGCCGAGGAGCCCGCGGCCACGGTCGACGCGCAGTAGCGCGCTCCGGCTCCACGTGTCCGACCGCCCGTCGGTCGTCCTCGGCGTCGCCGGGGGGATCGCCGCCTACAAGGCGTGCGAGGTGCTGCGCGGGCTCACCGAGGCCGGGTGCGATGTCACCGTCGTCCCCACGGCATCGGCACTGAAGTTCGTCGGCGAGGCCACCTTCGCCGCACTCTCCGGCAGGCCCGTCGCCACCACGGTGTGGCAGTCGGCACAGGACGTTCCGCACGTGCGCCTGGGCCGCGGCGCGGATCTCGTCGTCATCGCCCCCGCCACCGCCGATCTGCTCGCGCGGGCCACGCACGGGATTGCCGACGATCTGCTCACCAACGTCCTGCTCACCGCCACCTGCCCGATCGTCATGGCCCCGGCCATGCACACCGAGATGTGGCAGCACCCGGCCACCCAGCGCAACGTCGAGCACCTGCGCAGTCGCGGCATCGTCGTGCTCGACCCGGCCGTCGGGCGCCTCACCGGCGCCGACTCCGGGCCCGGGCGCCTGCCCGACCCGTCGGCGATTGTCGCCACGGCCCTGGACGTCCTGCGCCGCGGCAGGCGCGAGCCCGACCTGGCCGGACGCCACGTGGTGGTGACCGCCGGGGGCACCCGCGAGGACTGGGACCCGGTGCGCTTCCTGGGCAACGCCAGCAGCGGGCTGCAGGGGGTGGCCCTGGCACGTACCGCCGCGGCGCGCGGTGCCCACGTCACCCTCGTCGCCGGAGCGATGGACGTCGCGCCGCCCGCCGGCGTCGATGTCGTGCGCGTGCGATCGGCGCAGGAGATGCGCGATGCGGTGCAGGCCCTGGACTCCCGTGCCGATGTCATCGTCATGGCCGCGGCCGTCGCCGACTTCCGCCCCATCGCCGTGGGGGAGCACAAGATCAAGCGCGGCACGGCCGGAGACCACGTCACCCTCGACCTCGTCCAGAACCCCGACATCCTGGCCGGCCTGGTGGAGCGACGCGGCAGTGCGCGCCGACCGGTCATCGTGGGCTTCGCCGCCGAGACCGGTGACGACGCTCACACGGTGCTGGAGCTCGGCCGCGAGAAGCTCGCCCGCAAGGGCTGCGATGTGCTCGTCGTCAATGACGTGTCGCAGGGTCGGGTCTTCGGTGAGACCGACAACGAGGTTGTCATCCTCACGGCGGAGCGATCCGCGGGAGCGGGTGGCTCCGCGCGCGAGGGTGCTGAGACTCCTGTGGCGCGTGCGGACAAGGGGATCATCGCTGACGCCATCTGGGATGTGGTGGGCCCGCTGCTGGTCTGAGGCCACAGATAGGATGACGCGTCGCGCTCGCGCGCACGCCTCACCCCACCCGAAGGAGTCCCGTGTCGCACCGCCTGTTCACCTCCGAGTCCGTCACCGAGGGCCATCCGGACAAGATGGCTGACCAGGTCAGCGACGCCATCCTCGACGACCTCCTGCGCCAGGACCCGCGCAGTCGCGTCGCCGTCGAGACTCTTCTCACCACCGGGCAGGTGCACGTGGCCGGCGAGGTCACCACCTCCGGCTACGCCGACGTCATGACCATCGTGCGCGACGTCGTCCTGGGCATCGGCTACGACTCCTCGATCAAGGGCTTCGACGGCGCCTCGTGCGGAATCCAGGTCTCCATCGGCAAGCAGTCGCCAGATATCGCCCAGGGCGTCGACGACGCCATCGAGGAGCGCGCCGAGGGCAGCGCCGATCCGCTCGATCGCCAGGGTGCGGGCGACCAGGGCCTGATGTTCGGCTACGCGTGCACCGACACCCCCGAGCTCATGCCGCTGCCGATCTGGATCGCCCACCGCCTGGCCGAGCGGCTCACCGAGGTGCGCAAGACCGGAGCACTGGACTACCTGCGCCCCGACGGCAAGACCCAGGTGACCATCGCCTACGACGAGAACGACCGCCCCGTGCGCATCGACACCATCGTGGTGTCGTCCCAGCACGCCGACGGCGTCAACCTCGACACCATGCTGTCGCCCGACGTCAAGCGTCTTGTCGTCGATCCCGTCCTCGATGGCATCGACCTCGACAGTCGCGACTACCGCCTCCTGGTCAACCCCACCGGCAACTTCGTCGTCGGCGGCCCCATGGGAGA
>CAYFLO010000186.1:0-4084 GCA_964343995.1 uncultured Bifidobacteriaceae bacterium | reverse complement strand
GGCGTTGGGTCCGGATTTCGAGGGCAGCGACTTGAAAGACGACCTGGCCCGGGCGGCCGTCGACTGGCTCGATGCCGACGCGTTCAGCGGACGTCTCCTTAACACCCACCCGGCCCTGCTGCCGGCGTTCCCCGGGGCCCATGGCGTGCGCGATGCCCTCGCCTACGGCGTGAAGGTCACCGGCTGCACCGTCCACCTGGTCGACCACGGCGTCGACACCGGGCCGATCCTGGCCCAGCGGGCCGTCGAGGTCTGCGACGGCGACGACGAGGACTCCCTGCACGAGCGCATCAAGGCCGTCGAGCGCACCCTTCTCGTCCAGACCCTGTCCCACCTGATCGGAGAGAACCCGTGAGCGACCGCCGTCCCGTCCAGCGTGCCCTGGTCTCGGTCTACGACAAGACCGGCCTGGTCGATCTCGCCCGCGGGCTGGCCGCCGCCGGCGTGGAGATCGTGAGCACGGGCTCCACGGCCAGCACCATCGCCGACGCCGGCATCCCGGTGACCGCCGTGGGCGACGTCACCGGGTTCCCGGAGTGCCTGGACGGACGGGTCAAGACGCTGCACCCGCACATCCACGGCGGCCTGCTCGCCGATGTGCGCAAGGAGTCGCACCGCGAGCAGCTGCAGCAGATGGGCATCGCCCCGTTCCAGCTCGTTGTCGTGAACCTGTACCCGTTCGAGCGCACCGTTGCGTCGGGTGCGGGTATTGACGACTGCGTCGAGCAGATCGACATCGGCGGCCCGGCCATGGTGCGCGCGTCGGCCAAGAACCACGCCAATGTCGCGGTCGTCACCTCACCGCGCCACTACGACGATGTCCTCGCCGCCGTCGCCGCGGGCGGCTTCACCCACGACGAGCGTGTGCGCCTGGCCACCGAGGCGTTCGCGCACACCGCCACCTACGACATCGCGGTGTCGTCGTGGCTGGGCAACGCGGTTGCGCCGGACCCCGAGGGCTTCCCGGTGTGGGCCGGCGCGGCCTGGACCCGCAACGACGTGCTGCGCTACGGAGAGAACCCGCACCAGCGCGCTGCCGTCTATGTCTCGGCGCACCAGCCCGGCGGTATGGCCGCTGGCCGCCAACTGCAGGGCAAGCAGATGTCGTACAACAACTACGTCGATGCCGATGCCGCGCTGCGCGCCGCCTACGACCACTCCGGACCGGCTGTGGCGATCATCAAGCACGCCAACCCGTGCGGCATCGCCGTGGGCACCGACATCGCCGACGCCTACCGCAAGGCGTTCGCCACTGATCCGGTGTCGGCCTTCGGGGGAGTCGTGGCTGCCAATCGCCCGGTCACCGCTGAGATGGCTACGGCCATGGGCGATGTCTTCACCGAGGTTCTCGTGGCACCCGAGGTCGAGCCCGCAGCGCTGGAGGTGCTGGCGGCCAAGAAGAACCTGCGCGTGCTGCTCGTCGAGCCCCCGACGCCTGGGGGTATCGAGATGCGCACGGTGAGCGGCGGCATGCTGCTGCAGTCGCGCGATGCGATCGACGCCGACGGCGATGATCCGTCCGCGTGGACCCTGGCCTGCGGCGATCCCGTCGACGCCGCCACCCTGGCCGACCTCGCCTTCGCCTGGCGGGCCTGCCGCTCGGTCAAGTCCAACGCCATCCTGCTGGCCAGCGGCGGTGCGGCCGTGGGTGTGGGGATGGGGCAGGTCAACCGCGTCGACTCCGCGCGACTGTCAGTGGAGCGTGCCGGCGACCGTGCGCGCGGCTCCGTCGCCGCGTCCGACGCGTTCTTCCCGTTCGCCGACGGCCTGCAGGTGCTCCTCGACGCCGGCGTGCGCGCGGTCGTGCAGCCTGGCGGCTCGGTGCGCGACGAGGAGGTCATCGCGGCGGCACGCGCGGCCGGTGTGCCGATGTACCTCACCGGCACGCGGCACTTCTTCCACTGATCGACGCGTCTCGGCAAGACTTGACCTGACCTGCGAGTGAAAGGCGTCACCGTGACCGCGATGCGACCGGCGATCGAGTACGTGGCCTGGGCCGACGATGCGTTCCTGCAGCAGCTGGCCGACCACCCTGAGGCCGCGCTCACCGCCCCCTGTCTGGAGGGCACGTGGACCGTCGGCGGACTCGTGCTCCACATCCTCGGCGGAGCTGAGTGGTACCAGTACTGCCTGGCCAAGGCCATGTGGTCGGAGTTCACACCCCCCACCACCCACGCGGAGCTTGCGACCGTGCGCGCCCGCCTGGCGGAGGTCAACGCCACCCTCGTCGCGCAGGCCGACCTGCCCGACGAGGTCGTGGAGTTCGACGACGAGAACGGTCCGCGGTCGGCCCTGCGGTCGGTGCTGCTCACCCAGGCGATCGTCCACTCCGTGGAACACCGCGCCCACATCGTCATGGGCCTGGAGGCGGCGGGCTACCGCGGTATCGATCTCGACCATCTGTCGGCCTGGGGATTCCAGGCACACCTGCGCGAGCAGGGCTGATGGCCGTACGCCCCATGACCGCGGGGTCGTTCGCGGTCATCTTCGGGCTCAGCGGGTGCGCGAGCGCGCTGCAGGCGCGCAGCAACGGCGAGCTCACGCACCATGTCGGCAACGGCCTGGTCGCGGCGTCGTGGTCGTTCGTGTCGGGTTTCGTCCTGCTCACCGTGCTCGTGCTGGTGATTCCCGCGGCGCGCTCCGGTGTCGGGCGCATCTGGCACGCGACCCGCTCCGGAGGTCTGGCCTGGTGGGCGGTGCCGTCGGGAGCGATCGGCGGCATCTTCGTCACGCTGCAGGGGTTCTCAGTCGCACTCATCGGAGTGGCGACATTCACCGTGGGCATGGTGGCCGGGCAGACCGCGAACTCTCTGGTCGTCGACCGCATCGGACTGTCGCCCATCGGGCGCACGCCGATCACCGGACGCCGCCTCGTGGCCGCGGGCATCGCGATCGTCGCCGTCGTCGTGGCCGGCCTGGGGCACCTAGGCGGGGAGGCACTGCCGGTGGCGGCCGTGCTCGTGGCGTTCGTCGGTGGCGCCATCGTCGCCGTGCAGCAGGCCCTGCAGGGGCGGGTGAACATCGCCTCCGGTCACCCGGTGGGTACGGCGTGGAACACGTTCCTCTTCGGCGCCGCCATGGCCCTGGCCCTGCTTGTCGTCAGCCTGCTCGGCTTCGGCACGTCGCTGCAGGCGCCCACCACCGGCCCGGCGTGGATGTGGCTGGGCGGGGTGTTCGGCGCGTGCTTCATCATCACCGCGTCGTGGGCGGTACCGCGCTACGGCGTGCTGCTCTTCGCTCTGGTCACCATCAGCGGGCAGCTCGCGGCCGCGCTCGTGCTCGATCTCGTCGCGCCCGTGGCGGGCGTGCGTCTGGAGTGGCCGCTCGTGGCCGGCGTGGCGCTCACGGTGCTGGCCGTGCTCATCGCGTCTCGGCGGCGGCGATGACGACTCCTGGGTCAATGCCAAGCGGCCCGCACACTCGCCGCCGCGCCGCGCTGGCCCTGGCCGTCGTCGCCGGTGCCGTCGTCGCGCTGCAGTCCCGAGCCAACGGCGAGCTCTCCCACCACGTGCACTCACCCTTCGTGCCGGCGTGGCTGACGATGGTCGTGGGCACCGTGATCCTGATCGTCATCGTCGGCACCCGGCATCGCGCCGGTGTCGTGGTGGTGGTGCGCGAGGCGCGCGCCGGGCGCCTGCCCTGGTACTTCTTCATCGGCGGATTCCTGGGCACGTTCTTCCTCATCACCCAGAGCCTCGTGGTGCCGCTGCTGGGGGTCGCGGTGTTCACCGTGGGCGTCGTGGCGGGCCAGACCACGGGTTCGCTCCTGGCCGACCGCGTCGGATTGGCCGGCACGGGACCGCAGTCGGTCACCGCGCGCCGCGTCGTTGCGTCGATTTTGGCAATCGTCGCGGTTGCCATCGCCGTGTCCGACCGCATGACGACGACTCAGGGCTCCGTTGCCTTTGTCATCATGGCCTTCCTTGCCGGCATGGTCTTCGCGCCGCAGCAGGCCTTCAACGGCCGGGTCGGTCGCGCCGGCGGCAGCGCCTTCATCGGCGCGCTGGGCAACTTCGTCGGCGGCACCCTGGCCACCAGCGTCGTGCTCGTGATCGTCCTACTGGCCGGGGCGCGTCCCACGGAC
>CAYFLO010000185.1:0-4114 GCA_964343995.1 uncultured Bifidobacteriaceae bacterium | reverse complement strand
ACTCCTGGTCGGTGCCGGGCAGGAAGCCGGGGACGTCGACGAGCGTGAGCACCGGGATGTTGAACGCATCGCACGTGCGCACGAAACGCGCCGCCTTCTCGGAGGCGTCGATGTCGAGCGTGCCGGCGAACTGCATCGGCTGGTTGGCCACGATGCCCACCGAGCGGCCCTCGATGCGGCCGAAGCCGCACAGGATGTTGGGCGCGAAGAGCGGCTGGGTCTCCAGGAACACGCCGTCGTCAAGCAGGTGCTCGATCACGGTGTGCATGTCGTAGGGCTGGTTGGGGGAGTCCGGCACGAGGGTGTCGAGCTCGTAGTCGTCAGCGGTGATCTCCAGGTCGACGGCGACGTCGAAGGCCGGGGCGTCCTCGAGGTTGTTGCTGGGCAGGTACGACAGCAGCTCGCGCAGGTACTCCATGGCGTCGGCCTCATCGGCAGCCATGTAGTGCGCCACACCGTTCTTGGTGTTGTGGGTGCGTGCGCCGCCGAGCTCCTCGAACTCCACGTCCTCACCCGTGACCGTCTTAATAACTTCTGGGCCGGTGATGAACATGTGCGAGGTCTTGTCGACCATGACGATGAAGTCGGTGATCGCGGGGGAGTAGACGGCGCCTCCGGCGCACGGCCCCAGGATGAGCGAGACCTGCGGGACCACGCCGGACGCGGCGACATTGCGGCGGAAGATCTCGCCGTACTGGCCCAGCGAGACCACGCCCTCCTGAATGCGGGCGCCGCCGGAGTCGTTGAGGCCGATGACCGGGCAGCCGGTCTTCAGCGCGAAGTCCATGACCTTGACGATCTTCTCGCCGAAGACCTCGCCCAGGCTGCCGCCGAAGACGGTGAAGTCCTGCGCGAAGACCGCGACGGGACGGCCGTCGACGGTGCCGTAGCCGGTGATGACGCCGTCGCCGTAGGGGCGGTTCTTCTCCAGCCCGAAGTTGTGCGAGCGGTGCCGCGCGAGCTCGTCGAGCTCCTGGAACGAGCCCGGGTCGAGCAGGGCCTCGATGCGCTCCTGCGCGGTCATCTTGCCCTTGGCGTGCTGCTTGTCGACGGAGTCCTGTCCGCGCGCGTGCGACTCGGCGTGCTTGGCCGCCAGGGTGGCGAGCTTGCCCGCGGTGGAGCGGGGCGAGACCTCGGGAACCGGCGCAGCGGTCATGGGAACCTCCTGGTGCCGTCCGTGCACACGGCCGACCGTGCGTACCTTAGTGGCGTGTCCGATCCGTCCGATTCCCGAACCCCGCTGGCCGATGGGCCCGTGGCGGCCGCGCTCGCGGGCCGGGGTGTGGCCTGGCCGGTGCCCTCCCTGCGCGCTTCCACGGGCTCCACGAACGACGACGTCCTCGCCCTCGCCGCGGCGGGAGCCCCGGAGGGAACCTGCGTGGTCGCCGAGGAGCAGGTGGCCGGCCGCGGTCGGCACGGACGCGTGTGGGAGTCACCCGTGGGAGCCGGTCTGTGGTGCTCGGTGCTCGTGCGCGCGGGTGACCAACCCGCGGAGCGATGGGCGCTGCTCTCGCTGGCGGCCGGGCTCGCGGTGGTCGAGGCACTGGACGTGGCCTGCGGTGTGCGCGCCGAACTCAAGTGGCCGAACGACGTGGTCGTCATCGCTGCGGCCTGTGGCGGTGGTGGCGGTGCCGGTGACGGCAGTCTGCGCAAGATCGGCGGGATCCTGGCCCAGGCTGGCCCCGACGGCACCGTCGTGCTCGGCATGGGCACCAACGTCTCGCTGCTGTCAGCCGAACTGCCCGTGCCCACCGCGTCGTCGGTGCTGCTCGAAGGCGGCCGTACCGATCGCACCGCCCTCCTCGCTGCGCTCCTGGCGGCGCTCGAGCGGCGCCTGGCCCAGTGGCGCACCGACGGCTCCGCGCTCCTGGCCGACTACCGCGCGCAGTGCACGACCATCGGCCGGCTCATCGAGGTCGACCTGCCCGGTGGCGAGCGGCTGCGCGGTCATGTCACCGGGATTGATGACGGGGGCCGGCTGCTGGTCTCCGACGGGACAAACACCGCGACCGTCGCCGCCGGCGACGTCGTCCATGCAACGATCTAGCCATGGGCTACCCCACCAAGCTGCTGGCACCCGGCGAGTCGATCAAGTTCCAGATGCGCCCGCACTGGCGTGCGCTCATCTGGCCGATCATTGCGCTGCTCATCAACGCGTTCCTGGGCATCTTCCTGCTCGTCATCACGCCGTGGACGTGGCTGAAGTGGGTGATCGGCGCCGCGATGGTGTTCTTCTTGGTGTGGCCGTCGCTCGTGTACTTCCTGCGCTGGATCACGACCGACTACGTGTTCACCGACCGTCGCGTGATCGTGCGATCGGGCCTGCTCACCAAGAGCGGACGCGACGTGCCGCTGTCGAAGATCAACAACGTGTCGTTCGAGGTGCCGCTCATGGGCCGGATCCTCAACTACGGATACCTCGACATCCAGTCCGCCGGTGAGAACGACGGCCTGCGCATCAAGGACGTCCCGAGTGTCGAGGCGATCCAGCGCGACGTGTACGAGCTGTCCGAGGCCGACGACGCCCGCCGCCGCTCCGGCGGCCCGGCGCCGTCGTCCGACGGCACCTGAGCCGCGTGGCTGCACAACCCGCGGGTGCTGCAGCTGACGGCGCCCCCCGCGTCGGCATGGTGGGCGGCGGTCAGCTCGCCCGCATGACGGCCGCCGCGGCCACCGCGCTCGGCGTGGGATTCAGGGTGCTCGCGGAGCGGCCCGACGATCCGGCCGCGCAGGTCGTGCGCGATATCGCGCTCGGCCGTCACGACGATCGCGAAGCCGTGCTCGCCTTCGCACAGGGCTGCGACGTCGTCACGTTCGACCACGAGCACGTGCCCCCGGCGATCCTGGAGGAGTTGGAGTCGCGTGGCGTGGCCGTGCGACCGGGACCGTCCGCGCTCTTCCACGCGCAGGACAAGGCGCACATGCGCCGCGCCCTCACCGACGCCGGATTCCCGGGGCCGGCGTGGGCGATCGTCACGTCGGCCACCGAGGTGAGCGCATTCGCCGAGGCGCACGGCTGGCCGGTGGTGCTGAAGACCTCCCGCGGCGGCTACGACGGACGTGGCGTGTGGGTGGTGCGCGATGCCGCGCATGCCGCACAGGTGCTCGAAGGCCCCCTTGCCGATGGTGCCTGCTGGCTGGCCGAGCAGCACGTGCCGTTCGTGCGCGAGCTGTCGGCGCAGGTGGCGCGATCGCCGCACGGACAGGCGGTGGCGTACCCGGTCGTGCAGACCGTGCAGCGCGACGGGATCTGCAGCGAGGTCATCGCGCCCGCGCCGGATCTCGACGACGATCGCGCCGTCGAGGCGCAGCGCCTCGCGCTAGGCATCGCCGAGGCGCTCGACGTCACTGGCATGCTCGCCGTGGAGCTCTTCGACACCGGCGACGCCGTGCTCGTCAACGAGCTGGCGATGCGGCCGCACAACTCTGGGCACTGGACGATCGAGGGTGCGGGCACGAGCCAGTTCGAGAACCACCTGCGCGCGGTGCTTGACCTGCCGCTGGGAGATCCGCGCCTGCGCGCGCCGGCTGCGGTGATGGTGAACATCCTCGGCGGTGACGTGCCCGGCCTGTACTCCGCCTATCGCCATGTCTTCGCGCGCGATCCGGGCGTGTCGGTGCACCTGTACGGCAAGGAGGTGCGCCCCGGGCGCAAGGTCGGCCACGTGACGGTGCTCGGTGACGACGTCGACGGCCTTCTCGCACGCGGCCGCCACGCGGCCGACTACTTCAGCGGCCGCATCGACGAGTAGCGACGCGGGGCTGCGACCGCCTACTCCCTGATCTCGTCGGCATCGTTCGCGTAGTCTCAAAGCTCGCCTTCATCGAGGACGGCTTCGTCCTGGTGCGTGGGGTACGGCTCGCCGGAGCCCGACGAGGCTGCCCGGAGTTCCCTGTCCAATTGCGCTTCCTCGTACATGTCCTCGTGAATCGTGACGATGGCCTCAACGTCTGGCTCGAAAGCCAGGATTTCGTCGGTGGCGTCACCGGAGCAGGAATCAGGCTCGCTCATGGGGGCTCCTCGCTGCTCGCGGGGACGTAGCAGTGCCGTGGCCGCAGCGGCCGATTTCGCCGAGGACTGCCCATGCGGGAGGATGACGCCATGAGCACGTCC
>CAYFLO010000184.1:0-4134 GCA_964343995.1 uncultured Bifidobacteriaceae bacterium | reverse complement strand
TCGACGGCAACGGCATCGTCGCGCCGCCGCCGGGCACGCCCATGACCGGCCTGGGCTCGGCCATCGCCCCGAGGTCGCTCTACGGAGCGGTCACCTACACCTACGAGCAGACCGGCCGGCCGATCCTGGTCACCGAGCACGGGTTGGAGAACGCCGACGACGCGCTGCGCGCGGCCTTCATCCCCGAGGCCATCGCCGGCCTGCGCGATGCCATGGACGAGGGCGTGCCGGTGATCGGCTACGTGCACTGGTCGCTGCTGGACAACTTCGAGTGGATCTTCGGCTACACGAAGTTCTACGGCCTGCACGCGGTCGACCGCGAGACCTTCACCCGCACGGCCAAGCCCAGCGCGGCCGTCTACTCCGCGATCGTGCGGGCCAACGCGATCTGAGGCCGACTGATCTCAGGCCGACTGATCTCAGGCCGAGGCGCGCGCGGCCAGCGCCAGCTTGGCGGTGAAGTCCGCCATGAGCAGGCGCATGTCGATGCTGCGGTAGACCCGGATGGGGCGACCGGTCGTCGCGGCCGTGAACCGGCCGGCGTCGGAGATCGCCGGTGCCGGGCCGATCACGTAGCGACTCGATGCGGTGTCGGGCTCGAACGGCGTGTGCAGGGCGCCCAAGAGCACCAGCGGGTTGTCACCCAGCACGAACGCCTCGCCCGGATGCACGCCGATCGCGTCGAAGACGTCCTCGATGCGGCGCATCTTCTCGCGCAGCCACGGGCCGATGCGTCCGTGGCAGTAGACCGTGGTGGCCAGCTCGTCCCACGAGGCCATCGCCTGTCGGTACGTGTCGTGAGGCACCTGCCACACCGGTACCGACGAGTCCTCGAACACCACCTGCGCGGCAGCGATGTCGATGCTGGTGTTGTACTCGACATGGTCGTCGTCAGGAGTGGGCTCGTCCGCCGGCACGCAGCCGCCGATCCACACCACGGTGAGCCGGTCGGCGATGCGCGGCTCGAGCAGCAGGGCGCTGGCCACCGTGGTGTGGCCGCCGCCCACGAGCACCAGGAGCGGACGGGGGTCGTCGCGCAGCGCCTCGCCGATGATCGCGCGGGAGGCGGCGTTGTCGATCGGTGTGCGACGGTCGACAAGCCCGGTGTTGGACGCCCGGGCGATCGGCACCTGTCGCCCGGTGACGTCCATCGCCTCCTGGGCCAGCCGTGCGGCCTCGTCGGCGGCGCGGTCGTTCCACGGGTCGCCGGGAAACGGGCGGAACGCCGACGGGATGACCGCGCGCACGTCGACTGAGCGGCACAGCAGCAGGTGGACCAACTGGAACAGCCCGTCCGGGTCGCCGGCGTAGTCGTTGTCGCTGATCACCCGCAGCCGGGTCGACGGCGCAGCTGAATCGCTTACGGCCGACGCCGTCGCCGCGCCTTCATCGCCCGCGCCGGGTGCCGTTGTCGCCGTCATGCCCGGCTGAGCTCCTCGAGGGTGCGGTGGATGTCACCGATGCGCTCGGCGCTCTCAGGCTTCATCACCGTGCTGCGCATGATCCGCGCCACCTGCGCATCGGCCGTGACCGCGTGGCCTCGATCGGCCAGGCCACCGGGCTTGACCGCGTAGGTGGCCAGGTGCAGCTGCCGCTCCGGCGGCAGGGCTGCCGCGTCGACGAACAGGGCATGGCTCGCGGCGTCGATCGCGCTCATGGAGTTGCGGCGCGGGAAGTACGTGACGATGTCGAGCTCGGGCTCCTGGTAGGCGACGAGCGCGTCGGACTGCGCGAGCAGGCCGGCCCACTCCCGTGCCCCCGCGCGGTTGGCGCGCAGCACCTGGCCCAGCCCGGCATCGGTGAGCGGGATGACCTCCAGGGTCAGCCACAGCGCCGCCGCAGCAGCGCCGGCTCGACTGCACTCCAGCGAGATCTCGCCCAGGTGCAGCTCATCGGAGGAGAAGTACGTGTAGGGGGAGTCGTGCACATAGAAGCGGCCCACGGACGGGTCGGCGAAGAGCACGGCACCGCAGCCGTATGGCTGCAGGCCGTGCTTGTGGGGGTCGACCACGATGCTGTCGACGTCGGCGATCGCCGCGAACGGTGCGCGGGCCACGCCGTCAGCGGAGTCGTCGGCGATGAGCGCGAAGAAGCCGCCGTAGGCGGTGTCGACGTGGACGCGCGCGCCGTGGGCGCGTGCCAGGGCGACGATCTGCGGCAGCGGGTCCAGGGCCCCCAGGCCGGTGGTGCCCAGGGTGGCGACGACGGTGCCGACGGTGCCGGTGGCGAGCTCGCGCTCCAGGGCGGCGAGGTCCATGCGGCCGGCCGCATCGGTAGCGATGGCCACGCCCTCCACGCCGATGACCTGGCACATGCGCGAGTGCGTGTAGTGCGCGTCGGCGCTGTAGGCGATGCGCTTGCCCGGATGCGACTCGCGCGCGACCCACAGGGCTTCGAGGTTGGCGATGGTGCCGCTGGAGGTGAGGTGGCCCAGGTGCTCGCGAAGGCCAAACATCGTGGCCAGGCGCGCCACGACCTCCTTCTCCATCTGCGCGGTGGCCGGGCCACCGTCGAGGGCATGGTTGTTGGGGTTGATGAGCATCGCCGACACGTAGCCCAGCACCGCAGCCGGGTGCGGGGGCTTGAGCATCTGCCCGACGTAGTTCGGGTGACCGAACGGGTAGTTGTCGGTGAGTCGGTCGGTGAGCTGACCGAACGCGCGGTCCAGGGCGACGTCGTCGACGGCGAGGCTGGCGTGCGGGGCGAAGGCCCCGTACTGCTCCATCCAGCGGCGGTTCGCCTCGACGGCCCGTGGCAGCCAGGCGGCCAAGTCGGTCACGAGCGCTCCCAGGAGTTGACGTTGGTCATGCCGGCATCGTCGCTCAGGTAGCCGACAAAGGTGGAGTCAGGGTCCCAGGTGCGGGCGATCGCGCGCAGTCGAGTGAAGTGGTCGTCGGACATGAATTTCACCGGCCGCCGTCCGAAGTCCGAGTCGCCGATGTACTGGCCAACGGTCCAGCGCTCGACCTGCTTCACCGCCTGCGACGTCCAGGCGATCATCCGCTCGTCGTCGGCCTCGTCCTCCCAGACCGTGTACGCCGAGAAGTAGATCTCCGCCTGCAGGTCGAAGGCCATGTCGGACAGCTTCGGCAGCGGTGCCTGGTGGTACCAGAGCGTGAACGTCTTGCGGTTGGGCAGATCGCTGAAGGCCGAGGCGAACGCATCGGGGAAGGTGTCGCGGTCGCCCTCGAGCCAGGCGTTGTTGACGTAGTAGCGGTGGCCCTCCGGGTTCTGCAGGTACTGCATCTCCAGTTCCTTGGCCAGCGACGTGGGGATGCCACGCTCCACGGCGACGGCCTGGTCGAGCACCGGGCAGGTGTCGAAGGGCGCCAGGAGAGATAGGCCCAGGTCGGCGTCGTCGACGATGGCCACGCCGGACACCATGGCGATCGGGCCCACATCGAGGCCTCCGGTCATCTCCGGAGGCAGGTACTGGCCGACGATGACGATCTCCACGCGCGGATCGATGTTGGTGAAGGTGTCGTAGGCCCAGCGGAAGATCTGCGGGGTGAGGGCGATGGGGTAGGCGTAGACGTTGCGCACCCAGGCCTTGGGGCGCGGCTGCACCCGCAGGTAGTAGTTGACGACGACGCCGAAGAAACCGGCACCGGCGCCGCGGGCGGCCCAGAACAGATCGGCGTTCTCCGAGGTGCTCGCGTGCACGAGCGTGCCGTCGGCGGTGACGACGTCGATGCCCTCGATGAACTCCGCCGACCAGCCGACTCCGCGGCAGTCCCAGCCCTGGCCGCCCTGGAGCAGATAGCCGCCGATCGCGACGGTGGGGCAGTGGCCGCCGTAGAAGATGAGCCCGTGCTCACCCAGGAACGGGTTGAGAGTCTCGCCGCCCTGCACGGCGGGCCGTGCGCGCACGATCGTGTGATCGGCGTTGAGCTCCATGTCCTGCATGGGGTAGGTGTCGATGAGCAGGGCGCCGTCGCGGATGGAGTAGCCCGCCCACGAATGCCCACCGGAGCGCACCGCGATGCGCCAGCCGTTGTCGCGAGCCCAACGCACGGCGGCGATGACGTCGTCGGTGCTGGCCGCGGCCACCACGGCGGCCGGCAGGCGATCGGGCAGGCGGCGATTGAACTGCGGGCCGAACACCGCCTCGGTGAAGCCGGGGTCGTCCGGGAG
>CAYFLO010000183.1:0-4150 GCA_964343995.1 uncultured Bifidobacteriaceae bacterium | reverse complement strand
CCGTCGAGTCTCATCACCGAGACGATCGTCATCCTGGCCGCCGTGCTCAGCCTGGGCACGGTTGTCCTGCTGCTGTTCAACATGGGCAACACGAACGTGCACCCGGTCGTCCGCACGGTCGACGCGATCGTCACGGTGGCCCTGGCCTGGGTCGTCGTGCACACCGTGTTCTCGCTGCGCTACGCCCGCGAGTACTACGCCTCGGCCAAACCCCCCATCGACTTCAACACCGACGACCCGCCCTGCTACGCCGACTTCGCCTACGTCTCGTTCGGCGTGGGCATGGCCTTCCAGATCGCCGACACCAATGTGCGCACGACCTCACTGCGCCGCTCGGTGCTCAAGCACGCCCTGCTGTCCTACGTGTTCGCCACGCTCATCCTGGCGGTCACCGTCAACCTCATCGCCAGCGTCACGTTCTAACCTGCCCATCGCACTCAACGGAGGAACCCATGGCCAACTCCCTCGCCCTCGCCGACGCCCTCACGCTCATCGCTGCCGTGCAGAGCAGCGCCACCGCGCGCGGCCTGAAGGTCACCACCTGCGTCGTCGACTTCCGCGGGCGCGAGATCGCCAGCCAGCGCATGGACGGGTCGATGTGGTTCACCCCGGGTATCGCGCGCGTCAAGGCGCAGACCGCGGCACACATGGAGATGGACTCTGAAGCCTTCGGCGCCCTCGCCGCCCGCAATGCCGGCATCCTCGATCCGATCGGGTCGCAGTTGCCGTTCACGCCCACGGTCCTCAAGGGTGGCGTGGTGATCAAGGTCGACGATGTCGTCGTTGGCGGCATCGGGGTGAGCGGGGCAACGTCGGATGAGGACGTCGAGCTCGCGCTCGCGGCGATCGAGGTGTGGTCGAAGTAGCAGCCGCAACGCACTGCGGCGGCTAGGCCGCCAGCGCCGCCAGCGTGGCCAGGACCGCGAGGTCCGGATCGCGTGCCGGGTCGACGCCCACGCGGCTCACCAGTCGCGTCACCGTGCCATCGGCCTGCGCCTCCACCCATCCGGCGCGGTGATCCAGGCCGAGGTACGGCACTCCTGGCAGCAGCAGCGCGCCCGACGCCGCACCCTCGACCTCCGGCAGTGACGGCACGGTCTCGGCGGGCGGATGCAGCACCAGCAGCGCCGTGGGCTGCGGATCGGCGAGGTCGCCGGGCGCGGGCGCACTCTCACCCACGACGGGTCCGGCGCACACGATGAGACCCACCGTGTCGGGTTCGGGCTGCTCGGGCAGGTCGGTGACGGTGCGAAAGACGCTCGTGGTCGGCAGGCCACCGGGCAGGGCGGCGAAGCGCACGGCGATGGCGAGCAGTTGCGTCCACTCGCGCGTGGAGTCCGGCCAGCGACCGCTGAGCACGAAGCCGGCCAACGAGTGGTCACGGCGATGGAAGGGGGAGACGTGGATGTCGGACATCGACACCTCCAGTGAGTGCGGTGGTGTCGGCAGCCTCGCATGCGCGCCGTCGTTTTGTCGCGCGCACTCACCAACGACGAGTGCCAGCAGGCGTCGGGGGAACGCTCTGCTGGCACTCGTGCCGAACGGACGTGCTGCTAGTTGACCGTCAGTGCCGGGCTGGGGGTCGATGACGGGCACGCGCGCGAGGGCGTTCCCGATGTGCCGCCCTTGATCCGGGTCGACCGCTGGTTCTGCGACTGGTGACGGCTCTCGTGGGTGCCCGGACCGCCCTTGAGGTGAGCGGGCTTGGCAGCAGCGATCGCGTCGGCCTGCGCCTGAGTGATCGTGCCCTTGCTCACCAGGTCGGCGAGCACGGAGGTGAGGCGTGCACCCGCGGCACCCGGGGTCGGCTGAGCGGGGCGCAGGGCGCGCATGGCATCGCCCACGGCCTTGGCCTGCTCCTTGGTGATCGTGCCCTTGGTGATGAGGTCGCGCACACCCTCGCGGCCCGCCGCGGTGATCGCGTCGGCCTGCGCCTGAGTGATGGTGCCCTTGCTCACCAGCGACGCCAGAGCCGAGGCCTTGGCGGCGTCGTGCGCGGAGTGGTCGGTCGAGCGCTGGGCCTTCAGGGCTGCCTTCACCGCATCGGCCTGGGCCTTGGTGATGGTGCCGGCGGCGACGAGCTGAGCGAGCGGGCCGTCATGGGTGCCGTCGTGCGCCTTGGTCAGGGTCGACATCGGGGCCGTCGACGAGGGGGTCGGTGTCGAGTCGGCAGCATGCGCCGCGACGGCACCGGTCATGGTCAGGACGACCGCCGCTGCGGCGGTCGAGGCCGCGAGGACGGCCGGGCGGGGAAAGCGCATGGGGCGCTCCTTTCGGTCAGGTGTCCCCACTGTGCTGTGGCGATGCCAAGGGTCCGTCTCCCTGTGGCAAGCGCCCGGTAAAGAACTGTGAGAGCCGGGTAAGGGCTTCCGGCCCTTAGGGGGAGTCGGATTCGGACACCTCGGGCGAGGCCCCGATCCGGGCCTGCACGGCGGAGATGGCCTCGGCCACGAGGGCCGCATGCCGCCGCGCGAGCATGCCCTCACGACCGGGGCGCTTGGCGACGACGGTCAGGTAGCGCAGCCACCGCAGTTCGTCCGCGCCACCCTCATCGCGGAACTCCGTGACCCGCGCGACGAACTCATGCTCGAACCGCCGGCTGTCCCACAGCACCAGCGCCGCGATGGCCGCCAGCACGAGAACGCCGGCGGCGATCGCCAGTGCTCCTGTCATGAGGCGTCCGACCCTACGCGGGCACCTTCAGGCTCTTGGGCACGCTGCAGGCCACCGTCTTGTCGCCGCTGGTCCACCGCGCGATGCGGCAGTCCAGCACCATCGTCGCCAGGTGGTAGGCGTCGTCCGGGGAGATCTCGAACTCCTTCTCCATGGTGGTCAATGCCGCGTGCGCAGCGATCTTCATCGCGTCGAGCGCCTTGGGCGCGGTGCCCGCCGACACCCACGCGTCGGCCGTGTCGGACGTAGGCAGATCGGCGGCCCGGGGCGCGTTGACGTCCTTGGGGATCACGCAGTAGGTGCCGAGCACCTCGTCGACAACCTCCGAGATGCGGCAGTCCCAGGTGTCGTCGAGCACCTTGGCGGCATCGGCATCGGAGACCTTGCGCTTGGCCTTGATCAGGGCGATCGCCTGCTGCAGGTTGATGTCGAAGGCCTTGTCGAGGTCAAGGTCGTAGCCCACCGCCACCCAGCTCTTGCCGGTCTCGGTGGTCGGCCAGTCCTGCTTCTGCCCCTTGATCAGGTCGATGGTGACGTTGAGCTCGGGGTACCAGGTCTCCAGGGCGTCCAGGTCGATCTCGCCGTTGCCCTGCTTGGCGTGGGAGTCGCCCGTCCAGATGAGGCCGCCCTTGACCTGCACCGGGAAGTACGTGGTGGAACCCACCTGCATCTCCGGCAGGTCCATGTTTCCGCCCCAGGGGCCCGGCTGCTCGGTGCTGCAGCGGCCCGCCGTGCACCACGAGCTCGACGTGTCAGCGCGGCCGACGGCGATGATGCCGGGGAACGGCTCGAGCGGCACGAGCACGTTCTTGGAGAACCGCATTGTCATGTCCTGGGTGTTGAGGTAGTAGCTCGTCACCATCTCCTTGAACTCCTCGGGCACGGGGAACAGCCCCTTGCCCTTGGCCGTGTTGTTCGTGGCGAACATCGGCAGGGTGATCCGGTTGATGTGGACGGCCAGCAGGTCGCCGGGCTCCGCCCCGTTGACGTAGATGGGGCCGGTGACGGTGTGCGGGCCGCGGTTCTGCACCGCGCCGTTGATCTTCTCGATCTGTCCCTCGTTGATACCCGGGGCGACCTGGCCGCCGCCGGCCGGGACGGTCTGGATCGCCACGGTGTCACCGGGATCGATGGTGAGAGCCGGCTTCATGGAGTTGTCGTAGAAGCCCCACGTGGTGCTCATCGGTGTGGCCGGGAGCATCCAGGTCTTGTGATCGCCCTTCGACAGCGGCTTGGCCTGCATGTAGTCCTGGTTAGGCGGCCCGGCCAGGAAGGTCGCCGTCTGCACCGGGTACGGGCTGTCGATGTCGGACGGCTGGCTGCTGCTGGAGCCCGAGCTGCACGCGGCCAGGACCAGCGCGGAGACGACGAGGACGGATGCAGCGGGGACGACCTTGCGCGCGAGGGACATGCTGTGATCGTAGGGATGTCGGTGGGTCGCCCGGGGCTCGAACCCGGAACCTACGGATTAAAAGTC
>CAYFLO010000182.1:0-4186 GCA_964343995.1 uncultured Bifidobacteriaceae bacterium | reverse complement strand
CGCATCACCGCGATCGCCGAGGGTCGCGACCCGATGGCGGTGGGCGGACCCAAGGCCGCCAGCGGCCTGGCCATCGGCCTCACCGCCTTCTCCCGCGCCGCCAAGCGCGTGTTCGCCCGGTTCTTCCTTCCCTACCAGCCGGCTCCCAGCCGCTAGAGACGAGAGGTTCACCATGGCCCTGTGGGCAATTGGGAACGTGATCCTGATCGTGGTCATCGTTCCGGTTCTCGTCGCACTTCTGAACCGGCTCCTCGGCGCGCTGGAGCGCATCCGCGGCGCTGCGGACGACGCCCTCGCCGGAGGTGTGGCGCTCATCGGTGAGCTCAACACCACCCCGGAGCTGCTGGCGAAGACCGATGTCGTCATTGCCGAAGTTGCCAACGGCGCGGTGCGCTACGCCGGTCCCGTCTCGAAGCTGCTGGGCTAGGAGGTCCCCATGCCAGTCGAAGCCATCATCACCCTCATCGTCGGCGCGCTCATCATCGCCGCTGCCGCCCTGGGCCTGATCCGCGTGATCGGACACCTGCGGGCGGTCGCCACGACGCTGGACGCCCTTGACGGGGGAGTGCAGGTCATCGTCGCCAAGACGTCGACCGTCGCCCCCGTCGTCGCATCCGTCAACAGCAGCCTCGCGCCCGTGCGCGCGTTTGCGGAATCCATCTAGGGAGGGGCCATGGACTTCACCGGACACGAAGGCTGGCTCGTCGGCTACATCATCGGCCTGGTGGTCGTGCTGGTGGTCGTCGCGCTGGTCGTGCCGATCCTGCTCCTGGCGGGACGCATCGGCACCCAGGCGGGGAGCATCCTGTCGGGCCTGCAGCAGGCCGAGCGCAACACGGCGGCCCTCAGCGGGCTGAACGAGACCATCACCTCCGCGCTGGCCATCATCGGTGGCCTCAAGCGCGGTCGCGCACGGCTGGGAGGCTGACGTGGATTCGCAAGTCGAAGCCCTGTGGACCTGGGCGAACATCCTGGGCATCGTCGTGGTCGTGGCCGTCGCCGCGCTCCTGACGATCCTGGTGATCCTCGTGCAGCGCATCCGCACCCGCGTGGCCGGCATCAAGGCCACTCTCACGGCGGCGAAGGCCAACACGGCTGACACCGCCCTCATCACCACCACGGCAGGTGGCGTCGAGGCCGTCCTCGCGGAGGGCCTGGAGCATCACCTGTTCCTCGGACGAGTTCTGGACAAGGTGCGGTCATGAGTGGTCTTGCCATCTGGTCGGTCATCGACATCGTCGCCCTCATTGCAGGGCTGGCGGTCTACCTATTCATCGTGGGCTCGCAGCTGAAGGCCGTCGCCGACGACCTTGAGGCCTCGGCCGAGCTGGTCTGGCAGATCAAGGCCGACGCGGAGGCGATCGCGCCAGGTCTGACGGCCATCAACACCACCGGTGGCGTCGTCGCCGGTGCACTCCCGCTGCTCTACGGCATGGGTGAGGGAATCGTCGCCGGTGCCACGTTCCAGCATGACGAGCACGTCTCTGAAGGGGTCGCGCGTCCGGCCATGGGCACCCGTCGCTCGCGCCTCATCGAGGGAGTCGGGGTCGCGCTCGACTGATCAGACAGCAACATGGATGGCCGCGCTCCCCCGGGCGCGGCCTTTCGTGTGTCGGGGGTTCAGGCGCCGGGATCGCGCCCGGTGGTGAGCGGATCGGTGACGGGTGTCTCGTACTCCCCGATCCACTCGTCCTTCCAGGCCTGGTCGAACTTCTCCAGGTTGCAGCTGGGGTCGTAGATCGCGATGAGCTCGCGGGCGATCTGCTCGCGATGGCCGCGGGTGCCACCGGGCACCTGCAGCCAGCACACGTGCAGTCCGAACTTGCTGCCCGCACGCGCGATCCACGCGGCCGAGCGCGGGTGCCGGAACGGGAATCCCTCGGCCGACAGGTCATCGGCGTGACCGACGTAGATGACAGCGAACTCCTGCGGGCGCTCGGGATTGGCCTTCGCGAGGATCGCGTAGACCGCCGGCTCGTGCGGGGCCGTCCAGCCGGCCAGGGCACGCGGCCCCTCGAAGGCATAGCCGGCCAGGCTGCCCAGTCGGATCATCGGCGCTACTCGACGAGGTCGTCGAGGTCGGGGTAGTCGTCGTCCTCGGAGACCGACTCGGCGTAGGCCACCGGCCAGACCGGAAGGGTGGTGCGGGCCACGGCCTCGGCGAACTGCGCAAGCGCGATCTCGACGGCGGCGTCGGAGTCGTCGGCCTCGACGATGATCTGGGCGCCGTAGCCCATGGTTCCCATGCCTGAGGCGATGCCACCCAGGGGCGCTACGGCGTCGGCGAGCTGGACGACCTCCTCCAGGGTCACCTCGCGGTCACCCTCGGCCTGCAGCGAGATGCTGTAGCGCACGTCCTACCCCACTTTCGACAGCCGAACGGCCAGTCGCTCGAGGCTAGCGAGGTTGTGCCCGGAGTGCACTTCGTCGATGTAGGGATCGGCGACAATCATGCCCAGCGAGGCGGGCACGTAGACCGGGGCGTCACCGCGGTGCGGGTTGACCCAGATGACCCGGTGCGCGATCCGCGCGAGAGTCTCCATCGCGTCGGACAGGTCGGCCGGGTCGCCACGGTCCAGGCCGTCGGAGCAGATGACGACGATGGCGCCACGCCCCAGGCGAGCGCGGCGGGCCTGCCGGGTGAAGTCCTTCAGCGAGTCACCGATCCGGGTGCCTCCGTCCCAGTCGAGCACCGCATCGCCGGCGAGCTTCATGGCGTCGTCGGCGTTGCGGCGGTCCAGCGACCGGGTGATGCGGGTGAGTCGGGTGCCGAAGCAGAAGACGTCGACCTTGGCGTTGGCGCGGCGGGCGGAGTAGGCGAACTGCAGCAGGTTGCGCGAGTAGTCGGCCATCGAGCCTGAGACGTCGAGGATGAGCACGAGTGGGCGCAGCTTGTGCTTGCGGGTGCGGTAGGCGAGCTCGCGCGGATCGCCCAGGGAGCGCATCGTCTCGCGGGCCATGCGGCGCATGTCGATCGTGGCACTGCGCCGGGCCTTGCGCATGCGGTGGGTGCGTCGCATCGGCGGGGTGACACGCATGCGCGACATGAGCCGGCGCACCTGACGCAGCTCCTCGTCGGTGCAGTCGGCGAAGGCCTTCTGCCGGTAGACCTCCGAGGTGCTGGCCAGGTAGCCGAGCTTGGCCTCCTCGGGGCTGATGTCGCCCGGGAGGCCCTCCTCGGTCTGCGGGATCTCCAGCGTGGCGCTGGCGTTGGCCGACGAGCGCATCATCTTCTTGCGCACGTCCTCCGGGCCCGCATCGGTGACCAGGAAGAACTTCTGGAAGACGACGTTGTAGGTGGGCACGTGGTCGCGGCGGCGCACGAGCGCGGCGCGACCGGCCCAGTAGACGTCCATGATGTCGGTGACGTCCAGGCTGGCGACGCCGGCGCAGAAGGTGAGGACGTCGTCGGAGCCGACCGGCATTCCCGCTTCGCGCAACGCGTGGGCGAACTCCACCAGCAGGGAGTCGTACTCGATTGCAGGCTCGTCGAGCCGGTCAGCGGGAGAGGACATCCTGGATGCTCCGCGAGGCGTACTCCAGATCGTCGCGGTCCTTAATCACCGCGCCGAGGGTGTCCAGGGCCGCATCCTCGGTGAGGGTCGAGGCGCCCAGCGCGTCCAGGCTCTGGGTCCAGTCAATGGTCTCGGCGACGCCGGGCACCTTCTCCAGGTCCATGCCGCGCATGCGGTTGACCGCGGCGACAACCTGGTCGGCCAGGGTCTCGCCCACGTGCGGCAGGCGCGAGCGCACGATCGCGACCTCGCGGGCGGGCTCGGGGAAGCCGATCCAGGTGTACAGGCAGCGGCGCTTGAGGGCGTCGTGGAGTTCGCGAGTGCGGTTGGACGTGAGGATGACGATGGGCCGGGTCTCGGCGCGGATGGTGCCGACCTCGGGGATCGTGACCTGGAAGTCGCCGAGGAGCTCCAGCAGGAAGGCCTCGAACTCGTCGTCGGCGCGATCGACCTCGTCGATGAGGAGCACGCAGCGGTCGCCGGCGCGCACGGCCTGCAGCAGCGGGCGCTCCAGCAGGAAGCGCTCGCCGAACAGGTCGGCCTGCTCATCGGTGGCCCCCGCCTGGCCAAGCGCCCGCACGTGCAGCATCTGGCGCGCGTAGTCCCACTCGTACAGGGCGTGGTGGATGTCGATGCCCTCGTAGCACTGCAGCCTGATCAGGTCGCGGCCG